>JBDSKU010000412.1:0-11190 GCA_039916745.1 Nitrospiraceae bacterium | reverse complement strand
TGGGCGAAGATTGCGCTGGACCGCATGATGGCCGTCAGCTAGCCAGCAGGATGGTGAAAAAGATCCCCGGCTTCGTTCTCGTTTCGCTCCAACCCTCAACGTACCTCGGACGGTACGCCTCGGGCTCTCGCTCACTGCGGCCTTGCCGGAAATCTTTTTGACCATCCTGTAACGGCCATCAGTTTAGGCTAGTACCCCAGCCCTTCCTTTGGGTATATTCCTACATTTACTGTGCTACCGGTGAAAGCCTGAAATGCCCATGGACTACAAAGCAACGCTCAATCTCCCTAAAACCGATTTCCCCATGAAGGCGAACCTGCCGCAGCGGGAGCCTGAGCTGCTGGCCTCGTGGGAGCAGGAACGTCTGTATGAACAGATCCAGGAGGCGGGAAAAGGCCGGCCGCTGTACGTCTTGCACGATGGACCGCCTTACGCCAATGGCCGGATTCATATCGGTCATGCGCTGAACAAGATACTCAAAGACATCATTATCAAATCGAAGACGATGGCTGGCTATCAAGTACCCTATGTGCCGGGCTGGGACTGCCATGGTCTGCCGATCGAACATCAAGTTCTGAAAGAACTTGGAGACAAGAAGAAGACGCTCGATACTCCGGCCATCCGCAAACTCTGCCGGGAATATGCGGAGAAGTTTTACACGATCCAGCGTGAGGAGTTTCAGCGGCTCGGTATCTTGGGCGATTGGCAACATCCCTATCTCACGATGAATCCAGGCTATGAGGCCACGATCATTCGTGAATTCGGAAAATTTGTGGAGCGGGGCGGCGTCTACAAGGGACTGAAGCCGGTGCTCTGGTGCACGGCGGACCAAACCGCCCTGGCTGAGGCGGAGGTCGAATACGAAGACCATACGTCTCCCTCGATCTATGTGAAGTTTCCTGTCGTCACGTCGCCCACGGTGCTCAGCAAGACGTTTCCCGACATCTCCTTCCCGGCTGGCATTAAGCTCGTCTCCGTCGTGATCTGGACGACTACCCCCTGGACCCTTCCGGCCAACCAAGCGGTCTGTCTCCATGGCGATATTGACTATGCCTTCGTCCAGGTCGGCGACGAGGTGCTGATCGTGGCGGAGAAGCTGCTGGAGAGCGTGATGAAGGCCTGCCATTTCGAAGGCGCGCGAGTCTTCGGGGTGAAAAAGGGGAAAGAAGGATTCGAAGGTCTTGAGACGCAACGGCCCCTGACCACCGGTCTCTCGCCGATTCTGCTCGGCGACTTCGTGACGCTCGATCAGGGAACCGGCTGCGTCCATATTGCACCGGGCCACGGTATGGAGGACTACATCCTCGTTCTGGAACACAATGCGAAGGCATCGGCGGGAGAAAAGTTGGAGATCCTGGCGCCGGTGGACAACGGCGGGCGCTTCACCGAGATTGTGAAGGAATTTGCCGGCCAGCATGTGTTGAAAGCGAATCCGAAGATTGTGGAGTTCCTCCAGGCCAACGGGCGGTTGCTGGGCCATGGATCGTTGAACCATTCCTATCCCCATTGTTGGCGCTGCAAGAATCCCGTCATCTTCCGCGCCACCGAACAGTGGTTCGTGTCGATGGAGACGAACGATCTGAGGAAAGAAGCGCTGGCGGAGATCGAGAAGGTCCGCTGGATTCCCTCCTATGGCCGCGATCGGATCAATGGGATGATTCAGAACCGCCCCGATTGGTGCTTGTCGCGGCAACGTGTGTGGGGCGTGCCGATTCCAGGTTTTACCTGTATCGGCTGCCGGTCTGTGTTGGCCGATCCGACTGTGATCGAGCACCTAGCGACCTTGATGGAATCCAAAGGGGCCGATGTCTGGTTCGAGCAATCGGCAGCCGATCTCTTGCCCAAGGGCACAGCCTGTCCGAAGTGTGGCGGGGCTGATTTCGAGAAGGAACGGGATATTCACGACGTCTGGTTCGAGTCAGGCGTCAGTTACGCTGCGGTCTTGAAGCCTCGTAAGTGGTGGCCGGCCGACCTCTATCTCGAAGGGTCCGATCAACATCGAGGTTGGTTCCACAGTGCCTTGCTGGCCGGTGTCGTCACTGATCGTCGGGCGCCGTACAAGGCTGTCCTGACCCACGGATTTGTTCTCGATGGGCAGGGCAAGAAGATGTCGAAATCGGCGGGCAACGTCGTCGCGCCGCAGGATGTAATCAAACAGTCCGGCGCAGAAATTCTGCGTCTGTGGGTGTCGGCGCAGGATTATCGCGACGATCTCCGGATTTCTCCTGAAATCCTGACCCATATGGTCGAGGCCTATCGGAAGATCCGGAACACCTGCCGTTTCCTGCTGAGCAATCTGTACGACTTCGATCCGGAGAAGGATCGCATCCCCTACGAGCAGTTGCCAGAGTTAGACCGGTGGGCCTTGCATCGGCTGAGTGAGCTGATCCCGCGGGTCAGGAAATCCTACGACGACTTTGAGTTTCACACGATCTTCCATGCCCTCAATAATTTCTGCTCGGTAGATCTGAGTTCCGTCTATCTGGATATTCTGAAAGATCGCCTCTATACGTTCCGGGCCGATTCGCCTTTGCGTCGCGGATCGCAGACGGTGCTGTTCGAGATTCTTGTGGCCATGACGAAGCTGATGGCGCCGGTGCTGAGTTTTACGGCAGAAGAGATCTGGAGGACTTTGGCCACGCAGCAGGGAGGTCGTGTTGGAGTGAGCAGTGTTCACCTGAGCACATTCCCGGAAGCCCAGCCACAATGGCAGGATGCCGAATTGGCCCAGCGATGGGAGCGGCTGTTGGGCTATCGTACGCAGGTGCAGGGCGTGCTGGAGGGAAGTCGGCGGGATAAAGTGATTGGATCTTCGCTGGAGGCAGCGGTGGAGCTTCGAGCCGATGCTGACGCCTACGAGTTTCTTCAGCTCTATCAACAGGATTTGACCACATTCTTCATCGTCTCGCAAGTCACCCTCATTGCCAGTGGCGAGGCCAAAGGCCCATTGGCGATTGTTGCGACGAAGTCCTCTTTCGGGAAATGCGAACGTTGCTGGAATTATCGCGATGCGGTAGGTAAAGACCTGAGCCACCCGACCCTGTGTGAACGTTGCGTGGAGGCCGTGCAGTGATGCAGCGGCCCGTTCGCTATCTGCTCCTGGCCTTGCTCGCGGGCACGATCGTGGTAACCGATCAGGCGACGAAATTATCCATCGTCGAGTCGATGCGGCTGCATGAATCCATTCCGATTGTTCCCGACTACTTCAGCCTGACCTATATTCGCAATCCCGGTGCGGCGTTCGGGTTGCTGGCCGGCAGCAGCAATGCTTTTCGTATGGTCTTCTTCGGAGTCACGTCGCTCTTCGCCCTGGGCCTTCTGGGAACGATCCTCTACCGGTTGCCGGAGAAGGATTGGCTGGGGCAGCTCAGCATTGCCGGCATTCTTGGCGGAGCGATCGGGAACTTGATCGATCGGCTACGATATGGCGAGGTGATCGACTTTCTCGATGTCTATGTGAATTCCTACCATTGGCCGGCGTTCAATGTCGCCGACTCGGCGATCAGCGTGGGAGTCGTTTTCTTGATCATTCACTTCGCTTTCGAGAAAAAAGACGAAGCGCTCTTGTCTCAAGAGCTCCCGCCTGCTTCTTAGACAGCCACTTTTCGGAAAAATCAAATTAAACGGAATAGTCGTTCGATCGTCTGAGCATCGTGGCGGTAGGCTGCTCAAAAAGGCCGTCCAGCAAGGCCGCAGGCGAGCCGAAACCGGAAGCGTACCCTCAGGGGTACGTTGAGGATTTCGATGAGCCGAGAACGAAGCTGGCGGACTTTTTCAGCAGCCGGCTAGAACCCGAAGATGTAGAACACAGCGATGCCCATGATGATTCGGTAATAGGCAAACGGTCTGAGGGTGTGGCGTTTCACGAAGGTGAGGAAGGCCGCGATGACGATCCAGGCGACGATGAACGAGACGAACATTCCGATCCCGAGCGCCAGATAGTCTTCTTGCCGGAAGATGTCCCGCGATTTCCACATTTGATAGCAGGTTGCGGCGATCAGGGTTGGGAGCGCGAGAAAAAACGAATATTCCGTGGCGACTTTCCGGTCCAGTCCCACTAAGAGTCCGCCGATAATTGTGGATCCTGATCGAGACATGCCCGGGAGCAATGAGGCGCACTGCGCCACACCGATCCAGAGCGCCGACGGCAGATCCACTTGTTCGAGCTGCTGAACCCGTACGTGGCTGCGGCGCGCTTCGACGGCGAGAATGATCAGCCCCCCAACGATGGAGGAAGCCGCCACGGTTTGAGAGGTAAAGAGATGACCCTTGATCCAGCCATGGGTCAGAAAACCGATTGCGGCGGCCGGTAAGAAGGCGAGGCCGAGTCCAAGTAGAAACCAGAGATTTCGGTGAACCGCCCAGGACTTTTTCAGCACGGTTGTCCAAGGAGCCGTGCCACGTGTCCGGATCATGGAGGCAGCGTCTAGTCGCTCCCGGCCGGCTTGTCCGACCATGGAGGCGAGTTTGTGCCGTTCATAGGCGATGACGGCCAGGATGGCGCCAAGTTGGATCGAAATCTCGGCGCTGGCAGCGAGATCTCCCTCAAAGCCTAGGACATGGCCGACAAGAATTAAGTGGCCGGTCGAAGAGACGGGTAGAAACTCTGTCAGCCCCTCCACGATACCCAAAATCGTTGCGAGCCCAGGACCCCATTCGTTCATGCATCGTCTTTCTGAGACAGGTTACGGGATTGACGGTGAGTCTCAGGCATAATCACAAAGTGGCGACAGTCCGTCAAGCAGGTCGATGAATCATCGCAGATCATTCTCGATGAAGTGCGGTGACGGTGGATCTGTTAATCTGTTGACAAAGTGAGAGGCTTGGCATACACAGACATTGTACGTAGTTGAGGCCTCGCGCGCCGCATATGCCACAGGTCCGAGGGATGAGGCGCGGTGGCCGACATCTGTGATCGATACCATGCTCAGTGGAAGGGGAGGTTCGTATGAAGTCAGGATGGATGACGGCGGTCGTGATGGTCGGTGCAGTTGCACTGGTGGGTTGTGTCAGTCAAAAGAAGTATGAAGAGGCGATGGGCGATGTCGATGTGGCGAAGTCCGAATTAGAGCGGACACGTGCACAGAAGAATGCGTTGGAGCAGCAGGTCAAGACGCTCAAGGATCTCAATGTGAAGTTCGGGAACGAGGCGCAGGTCTCCCACGACGAGCTTGAGCGGATTCAGCATGGCCGTGACAAAGAGCGCGGAAGCACCGAGGGCCGGACCAAGGAACTTGAAGATCGCGCGAAGCAACTCGCCTTGCAGAACAAGGCAGTGCGTCATGAATACGAGGATGTGAAGCGGCACAACGATACGCTCAAGGCGCTGGTGGCCCGTTATCAGAAAGAGCTCAAGGATCAGTCGCGTTCTGTGACGGGGGGCCTCTCGCATGCAGTGCCGTCTCCGAGCGCCCCGTCCGTGGCCGCCCCCGTTCCTCCGACGGTGAATGCGCCACAGGCTATGGCTTCTTCCATGAACGTCAATAAGGCGTCTGTCGGCGACATGGTGCTGGTACTCGGTCTCTCCAAAGATGTAGCAGACCGCATTGTGACGAATCGTCCCTATCGGGTGAAGGGCGAGTTAGTGGCGAAGAACGTGGTGCCAAAAGAAACGTTCGACATGATCAAGGATCGCATCAGCGTCAGTCCGTAATCCGAGCCCTCGTGACTCGAATTGCCAGGCCGTCCGCCTCATTGGTGGACGGCCTGTTTCTTTTTTGCACATTGAGAGGGCTTTCCCGGCAGGTGATTCCCCTCTCGTCTTGTTGATACAATGCCACCTATGTAGCTGAGGGAACGTGAGAATGAGTCGATGCGTCGTGCCATACTGATTGTTGGGGTTCTGGCTATTGGCTTAGCCATCGGAGGCTATGTCTTCTTTAACGGGGAGCGCAAAGCCCCGGTTCGCTATCGGACCGTCACGGTTGAGCGAGGGCCGGTGATTTCCCTGGTGACTGCGACGGGAACGATCAATCCAGTTGTCTCGGTTCAGGTGGGGACGCAGGTGTCCGGTATGATCAAGAGCCTGCATGCCGATTTCAATTCGATCGTCAAAGCCGGAGATATTGTCGCCGTCATTGATCCGGAACCGTTTAAGGCTCGACGCGAGCAAGCGGCCAGCAATCTTGAAATGTCGAAAGCGAATGTCGCAAGAGCCAAGACCGATTTGGCTCAACGCAAGCGAGAACTCGATCGGGTGAAATCATTGGTGGCGCAGCAGTTCGTCTCTGAAAATGACGTCGACGTTGCGGCGACGAATTTCCAGGGGGCTGAGGCGCAGGTGAATGTGGCAGGGGCGCAAGTGAAACAGGCCGAGGCGGCGCTGAATTCAGCTGAGCTGGAATTGAAATATACCGTAATCCGGTCTCCGGTGAACGGGATCGTGGTCGCCAGGAATGTGGAAGTCGGTCAAACCATTGCGGCGAGTTTTGCCACACCGAATCTGTTCTTAATCGCACTCGATCTGACGAAGATGCAAGTCGATACCAACGTGAGCGAGTCGGATATCGGTGGGATTGCCGAAGGGGAAGAAGCGACGTTCACGATCGATGCCTACCCAGGGTATCAATTTTCCGGCACGATCCGTCAGGTCCGTCTCGCCCCGATCAATGTGCAGAATGTCGTGACCTACAACGTGGTCGTGGCTGTGGACAATCAAGATCTCCGTCTGAAGCCGGGGATGACCGCCAATGTCTCTATCGTGGTCGCACAAAGAGATTCCGTGCTCAAAGTGCCCAACGCCGCGTTGCGATTCACTCCTCCGACTGTGGGCCAGGCAGATCGTCCCGAGCAAGGAGGTAAGTCAGCCAAGGCGAAAGGCGCAGAGTCCTCAGGCGGAGCCGGCAGAGGAGGTATGCCGCCGACTCGCAAGGTTTGGACGCAGGGGCCTGAGGGGGAGCTCGAATCCATTGTTGTGAAAACTGGCATTTCTGATGGGGTGGCCACGGAGATTGTGTCGGAGGCGTTGACTGAAAACACGCAGGTCATTGTCGGGATCGAACGGCCTAAAGGCGAAAAGGGTGGTAGCGATCTACCTCCTGGGTTCGGGAGCGGCGGACAGAAGGGCTCCTCGCGTACCAGGGGACTGTAATATGCGTGACGTGTATCTCGTGAAGCGTCGTTTGTTACAAGAACGTGCACTTCCCGACACACCCATTGTGATACACCGTCTGACCTTCTCGCCCGTTTCACGTTTCACGCTTCACGGGAAACGCTGATGGTTTCGCTGATCGAATGCGACGATGTATGGAAGATCTATCGGGTTGGCGACGTGGACGTCCAGGCGTTGCGCGGTTTGAGTCTTACGATTGAACAGGGCGAGTTCGTGGCCATCATGGGCTCTTCCGGCTCCGGTAAGTCTACCCTGATGAATATGCTGGGTTGCCTCGACCAACCCACGAAAGGGCACTATAGGCTGAACGGGATCGAAGTCGGCCAGCTCACGGCCGATCAATTAGCCGGAATTCGCAATCAACAGATCGGGTTTGTTTTTCAGAGCTTCAATCTCATTCCTCGAACCAGCGCGCTCGAAAATGCGCAGCTTCCGTTGTTCTATCGAGGGCTCTCGCTCAAGGAGCAACGGGCTAAGGCTGCGGAGGCATTAGCACGGGTGGGGCTTCATGGCAGAGAAGACCATTACCCGACGCAACTGTCGGGAGGACAGCAGCAGCGTGTGGCCATTGCACGGGCGTTGGTCACGTCGCCTTCTTTGCTTCTGGCCGATGAGCCGACGGGCAACCTCGATACCCAGTCGAGCCAGGAGATCATGCGAATCCTGGAAACGCTCAACCGGGATGAAGGGATCACAATCATCCTGGTGACGCATGAAGTAGATGTCGCAGCCTATGCTGCGCGCGAGATCGTGATCAAAGACGGGCAGATATTAAGCGACCGTGTGACCAAAACGAGGCCACCGGCCAGTCCGGTCGAGGCGTAGCCCGCATTATTCATGAACGCTTCTGCTACAACCGCCGATCCGCTGCTACGACGAGCCTTCGGCCAGCGGGCTCGCCATTCGGACCCTCAACGTACTGCACGAGTACGCATCGGGTCCTCACGGCTCCGCGCACTGGTCTCGCGACGCGGCTCAGCGATTTCGCGGCGAACCGTCATGAATAATGAGGGCTAGATGTCGGCGTTTGTGTGGCTCACGATTCTTACCGCGTTGCGCATCCTGGGCCGCAATCGGATGCGCGCCGGTCTCACGATGCTGGGGATTATCATCGGCGTGGCGGCGGTCATTGCGATGGTGAGCATCGGTGAAGGAGCCAAGCGGGCCGTGCAGGCGCAGATTGCGACGATGGGGACGAATGTTATTATCATCTTTCCAGGGGTCACTTCTGCGAGTGGAGTCCGGGGAAGCCAGGGGAGCGCCATCACGCTCACCGTGTCCGACGCGCTGGAGCTGAAAAAACGCATCCCGTTGCTGGTCGATACCGGATGGTCCAGGCGGGATGTCATGCAAATCGTGTATGGAAACCGAAACTGGAACGGAACGATTAACGGCGTCTCACCGAGTTATCTCACCATTCGAGACTGGTCCTTTACGAGTGGCGGCCCCTTCACCCAGACGGATTTGGATAGTGCCGCCCGCGTCGCGCTTATCGGCCAAACGATTGTGGAGAATCTGTTTGACCCAGGCGAAGAGCCGGTGGGCGCGGTGATTCGCATCAAGAACGTGCCGTTTCGTGTCATCGGCGTTCTCGCGCCCAAAGGTCAGTCATCGCAAGGCTCCGACCAAGACGATGTGATCTTTATCCCCTTCAGCACGGCGGAGCGGAAGGTGTTTGGGACGTCGTTTATCGGGTCCGTCGCGGCGATGTTCGGCTCGACCGGTCAAGTCGATGATTTGCCGATGGCTGCCGAGCAAATTCGAGAGGTCTTGCGCGCGCGGCATCGACTTCAGGCTGAGCAAAACGATGATTTCACGATCAGGACGCAGGTCGATATTGGAAAAGTGCAGGAAGGGACCAGCGAGACCTTAACGATGATGCTTTTTGCTATTGCCTCCGTATCCCTCTTGGTCGGGGGCATCGGCATCATGAATATTTTGCTCGTATCGGTGACGGAACGGACGAGAGAGATCGGGGTCCGTATGGCGGTAGGAGCCAAACGGCATCACATCGTGATGCAGTTCCTGATCGAGGCCATGACCTTGAGCCTGGTAGGTGGGGTGTTGGGTATCATACTGGGGGTTGCCGGGGCGAAGTTGACGACGCTGATCGCCGGCTGGCCGACCATCATCTCCGGTAACGTCATCGTGATCTCGTTTTTCTTTTCACTCGTGGTCGGGCTCTTCTTCGGCCTGTACCCTGCGAATAAGGCTGCTCGTCTCAACCCCATCGAAGCGCTTCGGTACGAATAGTCATGCAGGGGTTTGAAGTCTGGTGACCCCTGTCCTGGAGTGCTATGCTGCGCGACTTGCCTCGCCTGATTCCGATGTGACCACACGTGCAATAGAGCGTGGAGGGGACTGCTCCTGATTGGAGAGGTCAACCGTGATCGGATTTCGGTAGGGGCTGCCCGTCTGGTCGTAGGTTAACGCGACGATCGGTTGATGGAGCCTGGCGGGGTTAATTGTGGTGATTATCCCCTGCTCTTTCGTATTGAGTTCCAGAAAACTGTAGACGGGGTAGATGCCAACCAGCTTGATGAAGACGGACACGAGGCTCAGGTCGAGACGTCCGAACTCTCCTTCTTGGAATAGGTGTTGAACTGCTGCGTGGGACGGCAGCGGTCGGAGCCCTCCGAATCCGGTTAATAATTCATCGTATCGATCTGCAATCATGACAATGCGACTTGCCTCTGCCGTGGATCTTGCCGATGCTTCTGAGGGATAGCCATGCCCATCTGGGGTGACATGGTGTTCGGCCGCTATTTGGCGAACGGTCTGGGAAAATCCGCGTTGCGCCTCGATGGCAATGGCGCCGAGTCTTGGGTGATGACGAAAGGTTGCGAAGTCTTCGCCGGAGAGGGGTGCCGAGGTTTGGAATAGATGTCGGGGAAGTTGTAATAGACCAATGTCATGGAGGAGCGCGCCGGTTGCCAACTCGTGGAGTTTCATCAGATCATAGCCGAGTGATTGGCCGAGTATCATCGACAAGGTGCAGACGGCGAGACTGTGGTTGTTGAAAGAGGCATCGAGCTGTCGTCCCTGGCTCATCGCCATAAATGCAGCGTGGGTGCTGAGGGTTCGTGCGACGATGGTGATTTCCTGTACTGCGTCGTTGATTAGTCCTGGATTTGCGGTGCCTGCTTTGCTGATGTCATCGAAGACGATTTTAACCGATTGAGCCAGTTTCTGGCGCGCCTCTCGCGCCATCGTCAGTTCCTGGCTCAGTGAACTCACTGAGCGGGCTGTATCGTGGCTTGGGGGCGCTTGGGTGGAGGTCAGTAGGCCAATCGTGTGAAGGGTTTCTTCCTCAATCGGTAAAGACGTAACGTCGAGCCCTTTGGAGATGTCGATGTCTACGGCCTGGATGTTGGATCGCCGTAAGCGCTCAATCTGTTCGACAGTTTGAACGAGAAACCGGTGTGTCATGAATGGGCTCCGGAACCAGGAACAGTCGATACCTGTCACATACATCCCAGCCCGAAGTTGCCGTAGAGGGATATGCTTGCGCATGCCTATCTATCCATGATGAGGGAGGTATTGGACAAAATCCAACAGCTCCTTATCGGTTCACCATGCGCGAATCTTGAATGTATGAAGGCAGAGTGTTGTGTGGTAATTCGCCTTGAAAACGGGTGGTTCTGTGGGTCTTAAAAGATCGAAGGGCATTAGGAACCGCAGGCAGGGGCCAGGGATACTTCGATGCGAGGGTTGCCCCTATCGATGTGTTTATACAGGTGCGTTTCAACGATGCGGTTGTCGTTGATCCCGAGTCCCTCACAGAGAGCATCCTGCGCAATCTTAAGTCCACCATCGACGTCTCGCCGCAAGGCTGAAGTGAAATAGAACCGGATGGACAGGGCGAGCCACTCTGATTGGAATCGTGAAAGCAAGCAGGCTCGATCTGTAGACTGGGCCAACTTCAGCCAGACGAGTTGTCCGACTTGGGCCTTATAGGCGCGACCGACTGAGGAGAGCAAGCGTCTGCCGTTTACCGTGGCATATTGATGATTAATGCTTGGAGGCACAGGGAATGTGAACAGCATCGCATCATGGCTCTTCGCTGGTTGCGGTAACGG
>JBDSKU010000411.1:0-5290 GCA_039916745.1 Nitrospiraceae bacterium | reverse complement strand
GGCGAGCCTTCGCATGTGAGTACTTGCCGTAGCACCTTCTCCACAGCGAGCGTCTACCGTCTCCTAAGCGGTAACAAATCAACGCCTTACGTTAATCAATCGAGCGTTACCTTTCGGTAGCACTTATCCGCCATATCCACCCAGCTGATCATGATGACGGGATCCGCCGATCCGTGGCTTGCACGCGCTGTAGCAGTCAAGTCCGCTCATGCCCGGAAGGCGCACATCAGAAATCACCAGATTGATTCGTCGTTCATTCAGAATCTGCAACCCGCCCTCGGCTCGGGCGGCAATGACCAATTCGACTATTTCATCATCTTTTCTAGGCAGCTCCTCCTCGACCGTTCGGAGGAACATTTCGACATCTCCCCCGTTATCCTCCACGAGCAGAATGGTAACGGTGTTTCTTCGACGAGGAGAATTTGATCTAGGATCCGATCGAAGGCCGTGCTGAAGCCGCCTCTACCAGCCAACATTCCACGGTGGGATGGCGGACCATCACCAGCGCGAGATCGGCATCCAAAGATTCGGCCGCGCGATCGGCGATCCGCCCCAGCACACTTCCAGCCCCCTCGATTCCGGCATGCCAACGTCTTCCCCCGTCGCGTGCAAAGCCTTCATTTCTTCAATATGACCTTGAGTGGTTTCGGCCATTCGGTCGAAGACCCGCGCGAGCTGTCCCAGTTCACCCTGCCTGTGGACTTGGATTCTCGTGTGGAGCTCGCCGGCCGCCATATGCTCGGCTCCCTCCGTCAATCGTTTGAGCGGCTCACGAATCAACCGATACAGAAACCACAGAGCTGTGCCCGCCAGGCCAAACGATAGGACAAGAAACCCGATCCGCAAACTATAGAGCGATTGCGGTCGGCTGGCCGACTCCTGCTCCATCGACTGCACCACATCATCCACGTCGGTGACAAATTCATCGGCCAGGATCAGGTATTCCTGCTGCTGCTTGGTTAGATTCTCATCTATCGATTCTAATACCCGTTCCAAGGCAGGCCGCAGCTATATCGACCAGCGATCCTGGACCTTCTGCATATGCGTGGACAGGTTGGGGCTGATGTCCGCAACGGCGCCATGCTCGAGCGTCCCGAAGCGTAATCCTTCCAAGACTCGTTCGAGCTGGACGATTTCTACGCGGATGATCTCCGCTTCTTTTCCCGCATTGGAACCAGGAAGACGCTGGACAAGGGAGGCCAGTTTGTACACGCGCATGCGCTCGGCCCCGGCCTGTTCAATCGCTTTGCTCGCCCCGAGGAGCTGCCGCGTATAGTGGGACGTGATCAGCAACAACAGGCCGAATGCCACCGAAAGAGCTCCGACTTTCAGCCAAATTTTGACAAAAATCGAGGTTGTGCCGCGCTGTCACACATACTGTTTCATGCCGGTCGAAGCGCTCATGGATACGCGAGTCCGGTACCGAGGGTGCTAGAACGACGCGCCTCACAGACCTGACGGAGCAATCGAAGTTGTTGGTGATAGCCGCCTGGCATGGAGTCGATGGCGTATCTGCCGCGGCCTTCAGCCCTGCCCACCCGGCGCCTCACGGACGTCCCGCGCGCAGCGAAAGCCCATCCAGTTCATCTTGGTGTTCGGATCGGTCCCGTTGCGTTGCGCGCCGCGCACGCTGGGAGTGCTATCGATCCAGCCGCCGCCTCGGAAGCTCCGCTGGGTTCCCTTCTCTGGTCCCTTGGGGTTCTTGTCCGGCGCAGTCGCGTAATACTTGGGATCGAACCAATCTGCCACCCACTCGGCCACATTACCCGCCATCTGGAACGTGCCATAGGGACCAACGGCATTATCGTACTTGTCGACAGAAATGATCGGCGGATAGAGCAGTAACCGCTCGGGACGATCGCGCACCGGTCCTGACAAGCCGGTCCGACCGAAGTTCGCACGCGACAGGCCCGCTGGCTGGTTGCCCCAAGGATAAATCCGCCCATCCTCCCCACGCGCCGCCTTCTCCCACTCGGCCTCGGTGGGGAGGCGTTTGCCAGCCCACGTGCAATAGGCAGCGGCATCGTCCCACGATACGTGCATCACCGGATGGTTGACCATGGTGTCCTGGAAGTTACCGCCGTCATATTGCCAGTCGATCAGCGGCGTAAAATCTTTGGCAAGGGTGTACTTCAGATATTGCACGGTGGTTACTTCGAATTTATCGATCTCGTAGGCATCCAGGTAGACTTTTCGCTGGGGGAACTCGACCGGGTACGCATTGCGATCGATCTTCCGATCGCTCCCCATCAGGAAAGGCCCCGCGGGAATCATAACCATTTCATCGTGAGCCGGCAGCTTCGCCCGCTCAGCGGCAAGCTTCTTTCCTTCAAGGGTCCATTCCCGGACGACGTCGGACACATCCAACGCATACACTGCTCCACCGGCTCCGATTAACCCTGAGATCACAACACCAACGATGATTCCAAATGCTCGCACGATCCAACCTCCTTGCTGCGTTACATGCCCGGCGCAATCGGCTCAGGGGCTGCCTGTTTCTGAAAATCTTCCAACGGCTGAAAATTGAGCGGCAGGTTGAAGAGGTAGTCCGAGACCGACCGCAGCTTCACATGCTGGTACTCCACGATCCAACTCCCGTCTTTTTTCGCCAGTTTCATCGGAAAATGAATGTCCGTCGCGACCCACTGATAATAGACCTCGACCAGTTCCCCCTGCTTCGTCGTCACTTCATATAGGACGGTCGGATGGCCTTCGCGCACCTCCGTTCCGATCTCCTGCCGCGACAGTTCCCCTTCCAACTGTTCACTCACCCTGAGATCCTGCTCCGGACTATAGGGCATCGTCTTGAAATGCTTCATCCTCGAAAGCAGCAACCACACAACCTGCTTATCTTTACGCACGATACTGATGTTGACCGGTCCCATCGAATGGTGCTCGATCCGCCACATCTGGTCGCGGTAATAGATGACCGCTTTATGCGACTTCCCGTCGATCTTCGTGACTTGATCGGCGGTAAACTCTAGCGCCCACCCACCTGTCGCAGCGCCAAGCCAGCCGAGTACAACCATCACCTGAATCCATCGCGCCATGATTAGTTTCTTGGGTTATATCATCGCCCCGGTCCAGCCACGGCAGTCTGCCGGTGAGGCAGGGGAGCGATGCAACTGTGCTGTTAGGGCTGGGGTTTCGCCTTGATACATTCTATATCGAGCCTGATCTGAACCTCATCGCCGACTACGAGCCCACCGCTATCCAACGTCTTGTTCCAGACCATCCCGAAGTCTTTTCGATTGAGCTTCCCCTCCGCACTAAAGCCGGCCCTGGTATTGCCCCAAGGGTCTTTCGCTGCCCCGCTATAGCTGCCAACTAGGGTAATTTCCTTAGTCACACCCCGCAACGTGAGATCGCCAATCGCCGCATAGCCCTCTACGGTTTTCGTATAGCTCTTCATCTTGAAGGTCATCGTCGGAGCATGTTCCACGTCGAAAAAATCGGTATTCCGCAAATGGGCATCCCGTTTTTCGTGATTCGTATTCACCGACCCGGTCTTGATCGTCGCCTCAATCGCCTTCACAGTGCCAGTTTCGGCATCCATGTCGATAAACCCGGCATAGTCCATGAACCGCCCCGTCGTCTTCGATACAAGCATGTGCGCGACGCGAAACTCGATCGTCGAATGTTCAGGGTCCACATTCCAACGAGCGGTTTCTGCATGGCTCTCCAACGGAAACCAGGCTATCACGCCAAGCAGGACACATAGTCGCCAACGCTGCATTGTTCGCTTCGACATACAACACTCCTTTGTGATCACATCTATCGGCATAGCCGACAGAGCCGGAATAAGTTTCTTGCTACTTCTTCGAAGGCTGGCCGGACACATCAGCCTTGCTGGCTGACGGATTCCCCACCGCCTGTACCTCGCGAGACCGTACCCGGCTATCGGTTCGCATCCGGATATGCACGTCCACCGCGGCCTCCCCCAACTCACTGGGAAACGGCAGAAATGGTTGAGCATAGACCACGGCATAAATTCCGGCTTCGTCGATTTCACGGGCGCCGGAGCCTTTCTCAATTTCAATCAGCTGGGCGCGGCCGTTGGGAAACATCTTGAAACGGACCTTCACGGTTTCGCTACTAGCCGTATGCCGGACTCCGCGGACCTGGCGAGCCCAACTCTTGCTGATCAATTGACTGACATGCTGCCAGTAAGCCTTGCCCTCCCCTGGAGAAGCAAACGGGACCAAATCTTCCTCGGCTAAGACGCTCGTCGAGATCGGTTCCACCGCCGTTTGCACTTCATCCAGAACCACATCATCGCTCCGGGATCCCTCGGAGCGGACGGGGAGCAACTCACTCGTCTCATCGACCGGTTCTGACCGATCCATCGTCACATACACGACCCGACGCATAAGCCGTTCGAGTTTGTCCTGGCGGGATCGAGCAAAGGTCACTTGGATTCGCGCCGCCCTGGGTGGCACGGACGTCCGACTCATCGGGATGGGCTCGAGCGTCACCGTCCCCTTCAGCCCCATCGACTCTGTGTCTGGCTCAAGCGTGACCGTTTGGGCTTGAAACGCCATCGATTCACAGATCGCCACCACCGGAGCCGTCCCGGAGGTGACACCACCAAGCACAATCGTCAATGTCACGGGCTTGCCGGTTTGTGGATCGCCCATCGACTCCGCTTGGCTTAACTCGAACTGCGCCCAACGCTTCGTGGGACCCGACGTGGGAGCCGTCTGTGGGGATGATGCGGAATACGCGGGTGAGGGAGAACCGGGAGCCAAGAATCCGACACAACAGATCCCTGCCACTATCACAAGGCTTCGGTGGGACAGCGCCTTCATAGGCTGCATCCTATCGATCTCGCCTCACCTGTGCAACTCAGTTTTCCCAGTAAGGGTAGGCGATGTCCAACTGCTGGTATACAATGGCCTCATGCAGGCTCTTGTCAAAACATCGGCTCAACCGGGATTGACCCTTAGCACCTGCCCTGATCCACAGCCGGACCGCACCGATGCGGTCATCCGCGTCACCGCCACGTCGCTCTGCGGAACCGATGCCCATATTTACAATTGGGACCCTTGGGCCCATAGCCGCATCCACCCGCCATGGATCATCGGCCATGAAATGTGCGGCGAGGTCGTGGAAGTCGGGTCCGAGGTCACCTTGGTCAGGGTGGGAGACTATGTCGCGGCCGAGTCGCATCTCACATGTGGTCACTGTTTCCAATGTCGTACCGGACAGGCGCATGTCTGCAAGAACTATCGCCTTCTGGGAGTCGATCTCGACGGATCGTTTGCAGAATACGTCGTCTTGCCGGAAGCCG
>JBDSKU010000410.1:0-3905 GCA_039916745.1 Nitrospiraceae bacterium | reverse complement strand
GGGTTTCTTCGGAAGATCGGGCTGAGGATTGCTTATCTAGAAGCGCGCGAAGAACAGTTACGGTCGCTGGATCGGACGATCTTGAGTTTTTACCGCGACCACCGTCCGGCCTTTTATGCCTCCACCGGGCTCTTCTTGTTGGGCTGGCTGTCCGAGGCCCTGGAAGTATACGTCATCCTCTATTTTCTCGGCGGTCCCGCCATGGCTCTCTCTGCCATCTCCATCGGCGCCCTTTCCGTCTTCATCAAAGGCGGCACCTTCTTCATTCCCGGCAGCCTCGGCGCCCAAGACGGCGGCAACCTGTTTCTCCTCAAGGCCTTCGGCTACAGCGACGTCACCGGGATCACCTTCGCGTTGCTCCGGCGGTTCCGTGAACTGGTCTGGATTGGACTGGGCCTGCTCTGTCTGACGCTCGTCGGCGGGCGTGCAGCGGTACTTCAGGAAGATCACCCCGATGACTCAGGAAACGGTTCCTGACGTTCTTTTCGAAATCACGGAATGCCTCGGAAAGCGATGACGAGTGTCATGCCAGAAAATGAGCCCTCCCGCCGCGTCTATGCCTAGTGTGGGTTTCAGCCCTATAAAATGAGTCGTTTGGTAATGGCAGGCCCCTATCGTCGGTTATGGCCGGCTGCTTCTCGTGCTCACGATCGATAAGACGATGACCGTCATATTGTCATAAAAGGTTGGAGTGGTGATCGAGCAGCCAGGTGGTGACGCGTCATGTGGCTGCCCCCCCCTTTCGTAGGTGCCCCCCTGATAACGATGGGCTTGCTGTCAGGGGTCCCTTCGTCTAGTCTGCTGCGGGTTCATTAAACTCATACTCCCAGCATGCGGTCGCTTTCTAACGACGACCTGCGATAGTGGGTCACTCGTTCTGGTACTGGGTCTGCGCTATGCGAGAATGAGGAAAACAACGTTGAGTCTTTCATCCTTGACCGTCGCAGTCATCGTTCCGGTCTACAACGGGGGCGCCAAGTTTCACGCGAGCCTTGATTCGATCAGGCGGGCCCTGCCGCCACCAGATGAACTCATCGTCGTGGGGGACGGCGATACGGATGGGTCATCTCAGTATGCGGAAGCCGCCGGTATTGCCGTCTATCGCTTTCCCGCACCTGGAGGACCTGGCCGCGCCAGAAACCTCGGAGCCTCGAAGGCGAAATCCGACATTCTGTTTTTCGTCGATGCCGACGTGACCGTTCCTGAGAATGTCATTCGTCGGGTGAGAGAGATCTTTGCTCAGCATGCCGAGGTCGCGGCGATTATGGGGTCGTACGATGAACAACCAAAAGAGCCAAACTTTCTCTCACAGTACCGGAACCTCCTGCATCATTACGTCCATCAGAACGGTCGCGAAGAGGCGTCAACGTTTTGGGGCGCCTGCGGTGCAATCCGTCGAGATATCTTCCTCACGATGGGTGGATTCGACGAAACGTACACCAAGCCCTCGATCGAAGACATTGAGCTCGGGTATCGGCTCAAGAAGGCCGGTCATAGGATTCGGCTGTGCAAGTCGCTTCAGGTCAAGCATTGGAAACGCTGGACGGCCGCATCGATGCTACAGGCCGACTTCTTTCAGCGAGCCTTACCATGGACGCAGCTCATACATCGCAATCGGGGATTTGTGAACGATTTGAATATCGGTGTCTCCGGGCGTGCGAGCGTGTTGTTGACGTTTGGACTCCTCGGCGCACTGGTGCTGTCCCTCTGGCAGCCGTTTCTCTTGGTGGGCCCTGCTGTCATGGGGCTGGTGCTCTTTATCCTCAATGTCCGGCTCTACCGGTTTTTTCTGGAGAAGCGAGGCCTCCGGTTTGCGGCGCAAGTCATCCCATGGCACTGGCTCTATTTTCTGTATAGCGGGGCTGCCTTCGCGATTGGGACAGTGCGCCACCTCGTCGGCCAGGATCGTAGCCTCGAGAAACCTGCATCGCTCCTTCCCTCTGAATCACTGAGGCCAAGATCACGAGTGGAGAAAAACTCATGAGCCGCGAATCTTCTGTCATCATCGGCGCGGGACCCGCAGGGCTGACGGCAGCCTATGAGTTAGGGAAGCGCGGCCTGATGTCCACGGTGCTCGAGGCCAGCGATCAGGTCGGGGGCATATCGAAGACCGTGAGCTACCGTGGATATCGCTTTGATATCGGCGGGCATCGATTCTTCTCTAAGGTTCCCCTGATCAATGAGTTATGGCATGAAATCCTAGGAGAAGAGTTTCTGCTCCGTCCCAGGATTTCACGCATTTACTACAACCAGCATTTCTTCGACTACCCCCTGAAACCGATGAATGCGCTGGCGGGGCTCGGTCCGCTCGAATCGTTGCTCATCGGCCTCAGTTATATCAAGGCAAAGTTCTTCCACATCCACGACGAGAAGACCTTCGAACAATGGGTGTCCAACCGATTCGGGTATCGGCTGTACAATATTTTTTTCAAGACCTACACGGAAAAAGTCTGGGGCATTCCCTGTGCGGAGATCTCGGCGGATTGGGCCGCTCAACGGATCAAGAACTTGTCTCTCAAACAAGCCGTCCGGAATGCATTATTTGGAGCAAAGCACGGCATAGACGGGTCGACGCTGACTTCACTGATCGAGCAATTTCACTACCCCCGCTTCGGCCCCGGGATGATGTGGGAACGATGTCGAAGCTTGCTCGAAAGTCAGGGGTCACAGACGGTGCAAGGAGTGAAAGTGGAGCGTGTCCGGCACCGTCAAGGCCGAGTCGATTGCGTATTTGGGCGAAGCGCAGCCGGTGAGCAGGTTGAGTACGACGGTCGGCATTTCGTGTCGACCATGCCGCTGCGTGAACTCGTCCAAGCGCTGGACCCCTTGCCGCCGGATGAAGTGCTCAAGGCTGCCCAAGCCCTCCGCTACCGGGATTATCTGACGGTGGTGCTGGTCATCGACCGGGAGTCCGTCTTCCCTGACAATTGGCTCTATGTCCATTCGCCGGAGGTGAAGCTCGGGCGGATTCAGAACTACAAGAACTGGAGTCCCTACATGGTGCCGGATCCCTCACGGACTTCACTGGGATTGGAATATTTCTTGTGGGACACCGATGAGGAGTGGACGTGGTCGGATGAGCGCCTCATCGAACTGGGCATTCGAGAATGTGCCCAAATCGGCCTCATCGATCCGCGGGAGGTCCGGGATGGGACCGTGGTGCGGATGGAGAAGGCCTATCCGGTTTACGACCAAACGTATCAACACAGTGTCGCCACCATCCGGCAGTATCTGGAGACGTTCTCGAATTTACAGACCATCGGGCGAAATGGATTGCATCGCTATAACAATCAAGACCATTCCATGTTGACCGGCGTGTATGCGGCCGGGAATATCCTCGGAGAGAAGCGCGATGTCTGGTCGGTCAACACGGAGAAGGAATATCACGAAGAAGACAAGGCCACCAAGACGAACGCGGGGGACCGACTCGTGCCCACCCGAGTCAGCGTCTCGGTCGGTGAGACGATAGAGGAATCTGAAGACGCCGTGATCGAAGTCGCCTTCGCGAAAATAGACCCGTTCGCCTTAGGGATAGCCGTAGGCGTTGTAAGCGGCCTTGGGATTTTTATGGCTTCAGCCATTCTGTTACTGAGAAATGGGCCCGGGGTCGCCCCCATGTTGTCCTTGCTCGGGAATTATCTCTTCGGGTTTACAGTCACCTGGACTGGTGCGGTAATGGGTCTATTCGAAGGAGGGATGTTGGGGTTTGCGGTGGGAGCTCTTGCTGCGGGACTCAGAAATTGGGCGCTCAAGGTCTACGCACAGATCGTACGGTGGCGCGAAGAGCGTGAGGACCGTCGCCATCTCCTAGACAAGATGTAACCCCTGAGTGGAGAAAGTGAGTGAGTGAGACGATGACACCACAACCTATACAGAACGACGAAGTCAGTCACACCCTCGCAAGG
>JBDSKU010000409.1:0-7000 GCA_039916745.1 Nitrospiraceae bacterium | reverse complement strand
GGACGCTCACGCTCGATCACTTTCTCGACCACCTCAGCGGTGATCGGCTCCACATAGGTCCGATCGGCTAACTCTGGATCGGTCATGATCGTTGCCGGGTTGCTGTTGATGAGAATCACCCGATACCCCTCTTCCTTGAGGGCTTTGCAGGCCTGCGTGCCGGAATAGTCGAACTCACAGGCCTGACCGATCACGATCGGGCCAGACCCGATCAACAAAATAGATTTGATATCTGTTCGCCTTGGCACGGGAACCTCGTTTCAGAGTCAGCTAGCTCGTTTGTGGCATGGGCCCAATGGTCGGCCTGTATGGCGCTGGTGGCGGCGGAACCGCGCCTCCCCCAGACCCATGATAATACTGGAGCGCCTCGGGAAGCCAGGCTTCAATCTGGTTGATACGTGTCAAATCGGACGGATGGGTGGAAAGAAACTCGGGGATCGCCTGCTGCGAGCGAAAGCAGACCTTACCGATCATCTGCCTCGGACAGCCGCTCATGCGCTCCCAAAACGGAACCGCCTCGCGCGGATCATACCCGGCTTGTGCCATCAATCGAAGCCCGATGTAATCGGCTTCCGATTCTTGTTTTCGATTAAACGGCAACGACACATTGACCCCGTACGCTCCCAACAGACCCTGGATCGCGCCGGGGTTTGCATGTCCTGAGGCCGCCGCACCCAATGCGCCCAATTGGGCAATTTGGTCCAGGATACTTCGACTCATCCGCTCTACTCCGTGACGCTGCAACGCATGTGCGACCTCATGCCCCATCACGGTCGCCAAGCCAGCATCGTCTTTCGTCGTTTTGAGAATTCCGGTGAAGATGGCCACCTTCCCGCCTGGAAGGGCGAACGCATTGACCATTTTATCGTCTTGAATAACCGCGAACTCCCACTGATACTCCGGCTTGTTTGCGGCGTCAGCGATTTTCCGTCCCACCCGATGTACCAACTCATTCACTTCCGCATTGTCACTGAGAGGCGCCGAGCGCAACACCTCACGGAACGCACTCAACCCGAATTGCAGTTCCTTCTCTTCGGAGAAAAAAATCACCTGGTCGCGAGCCGTACCCGGTGCGCGATAACAACCGGCCAGACTGCCGAACAGACTCAGGGCCGCCCCAACCCCCAGCACCGTACAGAGGCTCATGGCTCCATGGGCGCCCAACGCCAGCATCGCTCGTCGCCCGATCGGCGTCGCTAACGCTCGCTCGACGGAGTCCGAACTGTTATCAGCCAAACATGCCATACGACCCTACGGCATCCAGAGATACATGAACTGTGGCGTACCACCCCGGACCATCGACAGCAAATCCAAATTGGCGAACCCCGCCATACTCACAGAACTCGTCCCGAACAGACGCGAGTAAATATTGTTCTGATATTCCCCCCGACGCCCATAGGTCACAACCCGCGCCTCGGTCAGACCCGCCTTCTTCTTGGCCAGCTCGAGCGCATCATCAAGATAACCGATCTCGTCGATCAAACCTGCCGCCTTCGCCTGATCTCCTGAATAGATCCGTCCATCGGCCAATTTCTTGATTTGATCGGGCGTCAGATGGGGACGCCCCTCCTGTACCACGGCCAGAAACCGATGATAGAAGGAATCGATCACGCTCTGAAAGATCCCCCGCTCTTCCGGTGTCATGACTCGAAAGGGTGAGCCCATGTCCTTACGGGGGCCTGAGGTGATGGCGTTCGCCTCGACACCCACTTTTTCGAGCAAGCCTCGGGCATTGACGGTCAACATGATGACGCCGATGCTGCCCGTCACCGTCGAGGGATGGACCAAAATGCTGTCCGCTGCCATGGCCAAGTAGTAGCCCCCTGACGCCGCGACATCCATCATCGAGGCAATCACGGGAACCTTCTTCTTAAGCTTAAACTCCCGCAACTCGTGATAGAGGATGTCCGAAGCCGTGACGGTTCCACCCGGACTGTTGATCCGAACGACCACGGCTTTGATCTTCTCATCCTTGGCGGCTCTCGTCAGCTCTTCCCTGAACGTGGCCAACATATTAGGCTGCGACACGAGGCCCTCTTTATCTTGTGAGCTGATCACACCCGACAGATCGAGCAACAGCACTTTGCCATCTCCCGTGCCGCTCAACTGTACTTCCTGCACCGGTCCCGATGGCTCGATGAGATTGACCGTGATGCAACCGGATTGCAGGCTGATGACCGCAAGGAGGCATAGCCGCCCAAGGGTGACACACATTCTATGCATGCTGTTTCTCCATCAGCTGAATAAACTCGGTGAATAAATAGGACGAGTCATGGGGCCCGGGAGAGGCCTCCGGGTGATACTGCACCGAAAACACCGGACGATCCACACAGGCCAATCCTTCAATGGAGCGATCGTTCAGACTCAGATGTGTCACCGCGACCTTCCCGAACGATGTCTCGATGATGGGCGGCCGATCTGGAATGGCGCTGATCGGATGAGCGACTTGCACGGCGAAGTTGTGGTTCTGCGACGTGATCTCAACTTGTCTCGTGCGGAGATCCATGACGGGATGATTCGCCCCATGATGGCCGAACTTCAACTTGTAGGTTTTGAGCCCCAGTGCGAGACCAAGAATCTGATGACCTAAACAAATGCCGAAGACCGGATGCTGTCCGATTAATTGCCGCACCGCCTCGACCGCGTACTGTACTGCCTCCGGATCCCCAGGACCGTTCGACAAGAAGATCCCATCGGGCTTGAGCGCCTCAACCTGCTTCGCGGTGGTCGAAGCCGGCACAACGGTGACGTCACAGCCCACATCCACAAGTTGACGAAGAATATTCTGCTTCACCCCAAAATCATACGCCACGACATGCCACCGCCTGGCCACACCGGCTCGAGGCTTATTGCCGAGCGAAGGAATCCATTCACCCGATCCCTCCGTCCATTGATAGGATTGCGCGCAGGTGACGGCGATCGCCAGATCCCGGCCAATGATGCTGGGGGCCGCCTTCGCCTTCTCTACCGCTCGGTGGGCATCCATCTCAAGATGGGTAATGAGGCCCTGCTGTGAACCATGTTCGCGCAAATGGCGCGTGAGGGCCCTCGTATCCAGCCCTTCGATGCCGACGATCTTCGCATCCTGTAAATAGCCTTGGAGCTGCTGTTTGCTGCGCCAGTTACTGGCGAGCGAACTGGCCTCTTTGACGATGAATCCTTCAGCCCAGATCCGCCTCGACTCGATATCCTCCGGTGTGACCCCGTAGTTTCCAATATGGGGACAGGTCATAGTAATGATCTGTCCTTTATAGGAAGGGTCGGTCAAAACTTCTTGGTAACCAGTCATGGCCGTGTTAAACACGACTTCGCCGACCGTCTCCCCTTCATATCCCAATGCACGCCCCTCGAAGAGCGTGCCATCTGCCAATGCTAATAGCGCTTTTTTCACGTGAGCACTCCGTGCCGATGCAGCGACCGTTTGGCCTTGATTCCTATCAGTAGGACTCCCAGTACAAGATTGACCATGTAGAGCGATCGAACCGGCATATGTATGCGGAAAAATGCTTCGAACGCCGCCTTCCTTGCGGCCTCATCTTTTACGGCGAAAGCCTGAGCTTGGAGCGAGGCGGCCTGTGGATGCAGCCAGAGAATAATGATCCCGGCGATTACCGTCATCCCTACCAATACCGCGATCTCACTCCGGCTGATCTCCACCGACGGCTCCCCACTCCACCAACGATACCATGTTCCGGCACACAAGACTGCCAGCGCCCCGATCACGAAGCGATTATATCCCTCAAAGGCTCGCGTCAGAAAGAGCCCGCCTGAGTCCTGTCCACCGAGCGTATTAAAGACAGCTGGAATGACCGCCCCGATGAGCACCAGTAACCCGCCGACCCATATGCCCAATGCCAGCCATTCACATGTCAGACAACAAATCAGGCCCCAGCGGAAGTGCCGTGGCACTAGCCCTCCGCCTGACTGGCCTCGAATACGACCCGGCCACCGACGATGGTCGTCCGCACTCGCCCCTTCACCTTCCATCCGGCAAAGGGGGTATTTCGACTTTTCGAAAAAAACTTGGCCGGATCGACCTCCCACGATTCATGCTGATCGACAATCGTGACATCGGCATCGGCCCCAACCGCCAACGTGCCTTTGGCCAATCCAAAGACTTTGGCCGGAGCAGTACTCAGCTTATCGACCGCCGCCTCCAACGACAAGACCCCTTCATCGACCAATGCGAAGGTCAAGGGCAGCGCCGTCTCCAGCCCGACAATGCCGAACGGCGCTTCGGCAAAACCCAGCTGCTTTTCCTGCGTGGCATGCGGCGCATGATCCGTGGCAATGACATCAATGGTCCCATCGCGAAGACCCTCCTTAATGGCTTGTACATCCTTCCAGGTCCGAAGCGGGGGATTCATTTTGGCATAGGTGTTGTACCCTCGGACCGTTTCTTCCGTGATGGTAAAGTGATGGGGGCAGGCCTCGGCCGTTACTCTCAGTCCACGAGACTTGGCTTCTCGCACCATCCGGGCTGAGCCCTCGGTGCTGATATGAGCCAGATGCAGCCGGGCTCCGGTCAGTTCCGCCAAGGCCACATTACGCGCCACCATCACATCTTCTGCCGCAGAGGGAATTCCGGGGAGCCCCAACTCGGTTGAGATAGCCCCTTCGTTCATGCAGCCCCCCTCGGCGAGGTGCAGGTCTTCGCAATGATCGACCACCGCCACATCGAAGGCCAAGGCGTACTCCATCGCTCGCCGCATCACCAAACTGTTCATCACCGGCTTCCCGTCATCCGAAATGGCGACACAACCGGCACGCCGCAAGTCACCGATCTCCGCCAGTTCTTTCCCTTCGGAACCTTTCGTGATCGCGCCGATCGGAAACACATTCGCCAACCCCGCCGCCCGCGCACGCTCGAGCATGAACTCTGTAATCGCTTGATTGTCATTGACGGGATTCGTGTTCGGCATACAACAGACCGACGTGAACCCGCCGGCCACCGCTGCCGCCGCTCCACTCTGAATCGACTCTTTGTATTCAAAACCCGGCTCCCTGAAATGGACATGAAGATCGACAAAGCCGGGAAGAACCAATTGTCCTCTGGCATCAATCTTCGTAGCCCCTGCGGGAGCCGTCAGATTCGGCCCCACCGCGACGATTCGCCCTGCATCGATCAGCACATCGGCCACGCCGTTGAACCGTCCCGGATCGATCACGTGCCCGCCCGCAATGTGAATAGCCACGATTCAGTTCGCTCCTGACATAAGATAGAGAATACCCATGCGAACGGCCACGCCATTCGCCACCTGATCCAGAATGACCGAGGACAAACTATCGGCCACCTCCGGAGCAATTTCGACCCCTCGATTGATCGGGCCTGGATGCATCACGATGGCTCCTGGATCGGCCAACTTGACCCGCTCGGCCGTCAACCCATAGAGTCGCGCATATTCACGGATGGTCGGAAACAGCGCCTTGCCCTGCCGTTCGAGCTGCAACCGTAACATCATGATGACCTGCACGCCGCGTAAGGCCTCGTCGAGATGATAATAGACTCGTGCGCCCAGCTTATCGACGCCACTGGGTATCATCGTCGGCGGCCCTACGACCCGAACTTCCGCTCCTAACTTGACCAGCGCATGAATGTTCGAACGAGCCACCCGGCTATGCGCGACATCTCCGACAATCGCCACCTTGAGCCCCTCGAACGTGAGGCCCCGCTCCCGAATGGTATAGAGATCTAAGAGGCCTTGGGTTGGATGCTCATGCCACCCGTCTCCGGCATTGATCACGGAAGACTTCACCCCGCGGGCCAGGGCCTCGGCGGCACCAGCCGAGGGGTGGCGCAAGACGATAATATCCGCCTGCATCGCCTCGATGTTGCGCGCGGTATCGAGCAATGTTTCGCCTTTGACCACACTGCTCGACGACGGCGAAAAATTGATCACATCGGCGCTCAGCCGTTTCGCCGCCAACTCGAACGAGGTGCGCGTCCGCGTACTGGGCTCAAAAAACAGATTGACCACGGTGCGCCCACGGAGGGCCGGAACTTTTTTGATTTCCCGACCGCTCACTTCCTTGAACGAATCGGCAGTCTCCAAGATTAACCGGATCTCGTCGACCGACAAGGGCGCTAGGCTCAAGAGGTCTTTGCGTTTGAGGCTCATCGTTTCCTCCACCTCAGGCCTTGAGAATCACCACCCGATCATCTTCGCCTTGTTCTTCCAGCCACACTTGAATGTTCTCTTCCCGAGACGTCGGAATATTTTTCCCAATATACGTGGCCTTGATCGGCAATTGGCGATGGCCTCGGTCGACCAGCACGGCCAGCTGAATCTCCGCCGGTCGTCCCAGATCGATCAACCCATCCATCGCCGCACGGATGGTTCGCCCTGTGAACAGCACGTCATCGACTAACACAATAATCTTGTCAGAAATATCAAACGGAACCGATGTCTTGCGAAGAATCGGCTGCTCTTTCCGCATCGAAAGATCGTCCCGATAGAGCGTAATGTCCAACTCACCGATCGGCACCGACGCCGCTTCAATTTCCTGGATACGTTTCACCAGCCGATGGGCCAGATGCACTCCCCCGGTTCGAATCCCGACCAGCGCCAAATTCTGCACGCCTTTAGTCCGTTCGAGAATTTCATGGGCAATGCGGGTAACCGCCCGCGCAATGTCTCCCATGTCCATCACGAGCCGCTCTTGAGGTCGATCCTGTGGTATGGGGCTCATCGTATTGATTCCACGCATAAAAAAACCCTCTCATCGAAATCCGACGAGAAGGTTGGGGTACATCGACAGACACACAGGTGATTCAAGCCCACGGGCACTCCTTGCTCACCTCGCAGGATGAGCATTAAAGGTTGCGGCATCTTACTGAGGCCGAAGGAACGCTGTCAAGCCATGAGACGATACTCTCTCCACACGTCCGCACAGATAGATCCACCGCTCCAGTTGATGGAGACACGACTCGCCATGAACTCGACGAGCGAGCGCCAGCAGCCGCGGTGGATCCTCACGCGAATATCGCTGCCCCGTGACG
>JBDSKU010000408.1:0-4716 GCA_039916745.1 Nitrospiraceae bacterium | reverse complement strand
CTCATCGCCGAATGGTTCCGGGCGCAGGTTGGCCAGCCGACCGATGTGCAAGTGCAGGCTTGGCCGGCCATTCAATCCGGTGGCGATGTGCTGATCGCCGCGCCGACCGGGTCCGGTAAGACCTTCGCCGCCTTTCTATCCTGCATCGATCACCTCTTCAAACAGGCCCTGGCGCGTGAACTCGACGACCATACGCAAGTGTTGTATGTCTCGCCGCTGAAAGCGCTCAGCAACGACATTCAGAAAAACCTCCAACAGCCGCTCGTTGAAATAGGACAGGCAGCCTTGTCTGCCGGGCTCTTGATGCCGGAACTTCGTGTGTTGGTCCGCACCGGCGATACGCCGATGGCTGAACGCCAGCAGATGCTCAAGCGGCCACCCCATATCCTCGTCACGACCCCGGAGTCGTTGTACATTTTATTGACGGCAGAAAAGAGCCGCCGTCTTCTCCAGACGGTCCGGACCGTCATCGTCGATGAAATCCATGCCGTGGCGCCGAATAAACGAGGCGCCCATTTGGCCCTGTCGTTGGAGCGATTAGAAGCGCTGACGCTCACACAGCCTCAACGGATCGGGCTCTCTGCCACGCAACGGCCCATCGAAGCCGTGGCGCAGTTTTTGGTAGGTGCTCGTCTAATGCCCACGATCATCGACGTGGGGCACAAGCGCGAGATGGATCTGGCGGTGGAGGTGCCGAAGGACGAGTTGAGCGCTGTGGCCACGAATGCGATCTGGGCCGACATCTATGATCGCGTCGCCGAACTGGTCCGGCAGCACCGCTCGACCTTGGTCTTCGTGAATACAAGACGCCTGGCTGAACGAGTCTCGCACTTCCTGGAGGAACGACTGGGAGACTTAGGCGCCGATGTCGTGGCGGCGCACCATGGCAGCCTCTCGCGCCAGATTCGCCTGTCGGCGGAGGAACGGCTGAAGAGCGGCAAGACGCGCGTCGTTGTCGCCACGGCGTCCCTGGAGCTCGGTATCGATATCGGGGCCGTGGATCTCGTCTGTCAGATCGGTTCGCCTCGTGCGATTGCCACCTGTCTGCAGCGGGTCGGCCGAGCCGGTCACTGGATCAAGGCCATTCCCAAGGGCCGTCTGTTTGCCATGACGAGGGACGACTTGCTCGAATGTGCGGCGCTGATGCGTGCGATTCGGACAGGTGCCTTGGATCGCATTGCCGTGCCTCCGGCCCCGCTCGACATTTTGGCGCAGCAACTGGTGGCAGCAGCAGCCACGCAGACATGGGAAGAGGACGATTTGTTCGATCTTTGCCGCCGGGCTGGCCCGTATCAAGCGTTAACGCGTTCGGACTTCGATCAGGTGGTGCGCATGTTGGCGGATGGAATTGCGACCAATCGCGGGCGGGGGCTGGCCTATCTATTCCATGATCACATCAATCATCGCATCAAAGGCCGACGAGGGGCGCGACTGGCGGCGATCACTTCTGGCGGGGCTATCCCTGACACGGCGAACTATGCCGTGGTCGCGGAACCTGAAGGCACGGTCGTGGGATCGGTCGATGAAGACTTTGCGGTGGAGAGTTTGGCCGGCGACATCATGTTGCTGGGCAACACCTCCTGGCGCATCAAGGGCATCGAGACGGGGAAGGTGCGGGTGGAAGACGCGCAGGGGGCACCGCCCAACATTCCCTTCTGGCGCGGCGAAGCGCCGTCGCGCACGGCAGAGCTTTCTGCCGAAGTGGCATCTCTTCGCCAGGCGATTGCAGAGCGAGCTCTTTCCTCCCCTCCAGCTATCAGCCGTCAGCCGTCAGCCATCAGCTCCGATCCGGTGCCCATCACGGATCACCCATCACTCATCACCTGGCTTTACCAAGAATGTTCCCTGGATCAACGCGGCGCGCAGCAGGCGATCGAGTATGTCCTGGCTGGTCAGGCCGTGCTCGGAACGGTGCCGACCCAACAGACGATCGTGGCGGAGCGGTTCTTCGATGAAAGCGGCGGGATGCAGCTGGTCTTGCACACGCCATTCGGAGGGCGGATCAACCGGGCTTGGGGCCTCGCCTTGCGGAAGCGATTGTGCGTGACGTTCGATTTCGAACTGCAAGCGGCGGCGACCGATAATGGGATCGTGATCTCACTTGGCGAGAAGCACAGTTTCCCGCTCGATTCGGTGTTCGGCTTCCTGCATAGCCAGACGCTTCGCGAGGTCCTGCTTCCCGCCGTGCTTCAGGCCCCGATGTTTATGACCCGCTGGCGCTGGAATGTGAGTCGTGCGCTGCTATTGCTGCGTTTTTCTCATGGCAAAAAAGTTCCCCCGCAGATTCAACGGATGAAGGCGGAGGATCTGCTCGGCGCCGTCTTCCCCGATGCCATCGCCTGTCAGGACAATATCGTCGGGGAGCGCACTCGCCAGATTCCGGATCATCCGCTCGTGAACGAGACCCTGCGGGATTGTTTCACGGAGGCGATGGATCTCGACGGGTTGACGGCAGTCCTCAGGCAGATTGAGGCCGGTACCATCAGCTGTGTGGCAGTCGATACGCCGATCCCATCGCCGTTCTCGCACGAGATCTTGAATGCCAACCCCTATGCGTTTCTCGACGATGCGCCGTTGGAAGAACGGCGTGCGCGGGCGGTAGAAATGCGGCGCACGCTGCCGGCTCAGTTGGCCGGCGAGGTCGGGGCGTTAGACCCTGCGGCCATTGAAGAGGTACAGCGCGAATCTTGGCCCGTCGTGCGCGATCCTGATGAATTGCACGATGCGTTGCTCACCTTGGTCTGGGTGCCGGTCGAGGAACTCCAGGACTGGGCGATTCACCTGCCACGATTGATGGAGGAAGGGCGTGCGGTTGAACTCACGGCGCGAGGTGCGGGGCACGAAGCAAGGGGATGGGTCGCCACAGAGCGGCGGGTTGAGGTTGAGGCGGCTCTCGTGATGCAGGATGACATCACACGCGATGCCATCGTGCTTGGCTGGATGGAAAGCATCGGGCCAACGACGGCCACGGAACTTGGAGCGAGATTGCATCTTTCGTCCGAGGCCGTTTCTCATTCCCTGCTTCGCCTCGAAGCATCCGGCCAAGTCCTCCGCGGCCAATTTCGACCGCGCTCAGGACTCAGCATTCAGGACTCAGCATTGCCTGGCGCGCCCGAATGGTGCCATCGCCGGTTGCTGGCCCGCATCCATCGATTGACCATTGGCAGGCTGAGGAAGGAAATCGAGCCGGTCACGGCGGCTGAGTTCATGTCATTTCTCTTGCGGTGGCAGCATGTGGCGCCTGGGGCTCGCCTGCATGGAGAGGTGGGGTTGGCTGACGTGATCGCCCAGTTGGCCGGTTTCGAAGCGGCCGCCTCGGCCTGGGAACCACATCTGTTACGGGCGCGGTTGGCGAAGTATGAGCCGGAGTATCTGGACCGGCTCTGTTTGAGCGGGGCCGTCAGTTGGGGCAGGTTGTCTCCTCATCCGCGGCTGGCACAGGGCAGCGATCTTGACCGACGCCGGATCGTCCCGACGAGTGTGGCGCCGATCGGTGTCTTTCCACGTGAGGAGAGCGAGTGGTTGATGGAGGCCTTCCACGATGACGCCGCATCGGCCGGGCCTGACCCGTTTGTCCAGTTGAGTGCTGTGGCGCAAGACCTGCGGCGTTCCTTGTCTGAGCGAGGGGCAAGCTTCTTTGCCGATCTCGTGCGCATGACCAACCATCTTCCGAGTGAAGTGGAAGAAGGGCTGTGGGAACTCGTGGCCACCGGCCTGGTCACGGCCGATGGCTTCGACAATCTCCGCGCCCTCATGGATCCGCGTCGCCGTCGAGCAGAAGGACGAGGGCGGTCTCGCCGGCCCCGTCATTCAGCCGGGCGATGGTCGCTCTTGAGGCAAGCAGGCAGCTATCAGCCGTCAGCCATCAGCTCTGAGCCCTCGAGGTTAGTCGCCTTACGCCTGCCGCCTGAGGTTTCACGCTCGATCGAGTCTGTCGCACGGCAACTCCTTCGCCGGTATGGCGTGGTGTTCCGCGATTTGCTGGCTCGTGAATCGTTGGTTCAGTCCTGGCGCGATCTGCTGGTGCAATATCGGCGCATGGAGCTGCAAGGCGAGATCCGAGGGGGACGTTTCGTGTCGGGATTTGTCGGAGAGCAATTTGCATTGCCGGAGTCGGTACAGTCGATGCGGGCGTTACGCCAGACCGGCTTTAGCCTGCCCCAGGAGATCACACTCTCTGCCTGTGACCCGCTGAATCTGGCCGGCGTCATTCTTCCGGGACCGCGGATACCGGCGGTCCCGGCCAACGTCTTGGTCTTCAAAGGCGGGACGATCGTACGAACGGTCACCGGGCGGGGAGGCGAAGACCGATCGATTGGCCTCGCGCAGGCCGTGCGCTAGCCCGATGCGCGCGGAGCGATGGTTATTTCATGGCTGGCGCAGGGGCGCCGGCACAGAGTACGTGCCATTGCGCGGCCAAATTCGCGCTTCCTCCGCCCCATCCCAAAAATGTTCCCGTATGGTCGACGTCGGCTCCTGACCCTTCCCATTTCAGGTCTTTCGCGTCACCCTTGACGCGGAATCGAGGGAGGCCCTTGCCCGCGCCTTCTTCCCAGATGCCGACGTAGCTGTAGGTCCCGCCATCGATGGCGGTCAGCCGGCCGGCGAGACAATCCGCGCTGGCGCGATAGAGAGGACGAAAACCGATCCAGCCTGATTGGACTTGCTCTTTCGGGCAGTACTTGTCGCGCGGTTTGTACGTCGTGCACCATTTCG
>JBDSKU010000407.1:0-4528 GCA_039916745.1 Nitrospiraceae bacterium | reverse complement strand
GCCTCTTTGGTTGGGAACGCTGAAAGAGGTTACCGGCTCCTATCGAGCCGGCTTGTGGCTCTTTGCCGCTGTCGCGGCTTGCGCCTGGGGCACCGTGCTGTTGGCAGAACGACGGGCACAGCGAGTGACTCAGCTTCTGGATGCACAGGGCCGTTTTTCCCGTTGACCATGAGGAGCCAAAAAAACCATGTCAAATGTGCAATGTGAAATGATAAATTGATCCTCCCGTACAACGTGCCCCACTGAATAACGACCAGCAACATTATGGCCACTCCATTTCACAGTATCGAAGACGCGATTAGAGACATTAAGAAGGGGAAGTTCATCATCCTCGTCGATGACGAAGATCGAGAGAACGAGGGCGATCTCGTGATTGCCGCCGAGCATGTCACGCCCCAGGCCGTCAATTTCATGGCCAAACATGCCCGTGGGTTGATCTGCCTTGCGCTGACTCCCCAGCGAGTCGAAGAACTTCAGTTGCCGCAGCAGGCGGCCGAGAATACCGCCACGTTCGGGACGGCGTTTACCGTGTCCATCGATGCGCGGAAAGAGATTACGACGGGGATTTCTGCTGCAGATCGGGCGACGACGATTCATGTCGCCATCGACCCGAAGGCGAAGCCCAGCGACCTGGCGCGGCCGGGTCATATTTTCCCGTTGAAGGCGCAGCAAGGCGGTGTGTTGAAGCGCGCGGGGCAGACCGAAGGCTCCGTCGATTTGGCGCGGTTGGCCGGGCTGAGTCCTGCCGGTGTGATCTGTGAGATTATGAACGAGGACGGCACCATGGCGCGGGTGCCGGAGCTGACAAAGTTTGCCAAGATGCACAAGCTGAAGATGGTCACGATCAAGGCCCTCATTGAGTATCGCATGCAGCGCGAGACCTTTGTGCGGCGGATGGCCAGTGCGCGAATGCCGACGACGTTTGGGGATTTTGAGGCGGTGGCGTTCGAAAACGAAGTGGATGGCATTACGCATATTGCCCTGGTGAAAGGGCGAGTCGATAGTGGCGAGCCGACATTGGTCCGGGTGCATTCCGGTTGTTTGACGGCTGATGCGTTGGGCTCCATCCGTTGCGACTGCCGAGACCAGCTCCATAAGGCGATGGAAGTGATCCAAAAGGAAGGGCGCGGGGTCCTGCTCTATCTCAATCAAGAGGGCCGCGGTATCGGCCTGCTCAATAAGATCAGGGCCTATGGGTTGCAAGATCAGGGGTGCGATACGGTCGAGGCGAATCTCCAGTTGGGATTTAAGGCAGACCTGCGTGATTACGGTGTGGGGGCGCAGATCCTCGTGAATCTCGGGCTACACCAGATCCGGCTCATTACGAACAATCCTCGCAAGATCGTCGGCATCGAAGGGTATGGATTGAAAGTGGTCGAGCGGGTCTCGATCGAAATTCAGCCCGGCGCGGCGAATGTGAAGTATCTGCGGACGAAAAAAAATAAGATGGGGCACATTCTAAAGAAGGTGTGACGGGGGGACGGCCAGCCCGCCCTTCTTTGCTCGCGGAGCCCCCACGATGAAACGGTGGTCGCTCGACGCGCGCAGTTGAAGGGCAAGCAGGCCGTTCCCTAATTTGTGACGAATGTGCTGAAGGAGAAGAAACGAAGAGATGAAGCTGCGTAAAGGTTCTCAGGATGCGACGGGGTTGCGGTTCGGGATTGTCGTCGCGAAGTTCAATAAGTTCGTCACGAGTAAGCTGCTGAGTTCCTGCGTGGAGGGGCTGACCTCGCATGGGGTCGGGGCCGACGATATCGAGGTGGTGCGGGTGCCGGGGGCCTTCGAGATTCCCTTGGTGGCGAGGGCCATGGCGCGGACGAAGCAGTTCAATGCGGTGATTTGTCTCGGGGCGGTCATTCGCGGCGACACGCCACATTTCGACTACATCAGTGCGGAGGCGAGCCGCGGGATCGGGCAGGCGGCGCTGGATGCCGATGTGCCGATGATCTTCGGCGTCCTGACGACGCATACGATCGCGCAGGCGATAGAGCGGGCTGAGCCGACGAAGTTTAATCGTGGGGGTGAAGCGGCAAAGTCTGCGATTGAGATGGCGACGGTGATGCGTCTATTACGAGTGGACGAGGAGACGCAGTCTCGTGTCGCAATCCCACGAGTCCAGCGAGCCAAGAAGCGGGCGCCGCGGAAGCCCAAGGCCTAGCCATGGGAATACGCCATCAAGCCAGGGAGCGCGCGCTCCAGATTTTATTTCAATACGATATTCACGGGAAGTCAGGTCTGTGGCTGGATGTATTCTGGAAAGAGAATGAGGCCTCGGGTGAGGCGCGGGCCTTTGCGGAACGGCTCGTAGCAGGGGTTTTGGAGCAGAAGCCCGCGCTGGACGCCCTCATCACGAAATACGCGACCAATTGGAAGATCAGTCGCATGCCGATCGTGGACCGCAATATTCTGCGTGCCGGCGTCTATGAACTCATGTGGATGGATGATGTCCCGGCCAGGGTGACGATGAATGAAGCCGTCGAGTTGGCGAAAAGTTTCGGCGATGACGAAGCGTCGAAGTTCGTGAACGGTGTGCTCGACCAGGTGTTGAACAAAGAATTGACGCTGGCCACCAAGCGAGCCGAAGCGGCTGGCGAGGGTCACGGGGCAAGAGGCTAGAGAGGGAACTTCATGCGGTTTTTTCTGTTCGATTCATCAGTGTCTCTTGCTGATAGCCCCTTGCCGCGAGCCCACACCGTGAGGTGGAGATGATCGATAGATATACCCGTCCCAAGATGAAGGCCATCTGGGAGTTGAAGCGGAAGTACGAGATTTGGCTCGAAGTCGAGTTGGCGGCCTGTGCGGCGTTCGAACGGGCCGGGCAGGTTCCGCGTGGCACGTCGGCGCGTATTGCGAAGAAAGCCACGATCAATGTGAAGCGGATCGAACGAATCGAGAAGGTGACGAAACACGATGTGATCGCCTTCCTCGAATCGCTTGTGGATTCGGTCGGTCCCGAGCATCGGTTCCTCCACATGGGGCTGACCTCCTCGGACATTGTAGATACCTCCTTGGCCGTGCAGATGACCGAGGCGCTCGATCTCATCCTTGAGGATCTTGACGAGTTGATCGCCGTGTTGAAGAAGCAAGCGCTGAAGTATAAGAACACGGTGATGGTCGGCCGCTCGCATGGCATCCATGGCGAACCGATCTCATTCGGTTTCAAGCTGGCTATTTGGTACGAAGAAGCCCGCCGGCATCGAGAACGGTTGGCGCATGTGAGGCAGGAGATTGCGGTTGGCAAGCTCTCCGGTGCAATGGGCACCTTCGCGCATCAAGGGCCTGAAGTGGAAGAGTATGTCTGCGCCAAGCTGGGGCTCACGCCGGACCCTGTCTCCAATCAAGTCGTGCAGCGCGATCGCCATGCGGCCTATGCCTCGGCCCTGGCTTTGTTGGCGGCCAGCATCGAAAAGTTTGCGACGGAGATTCGTCATCTGCAACGGACCGAGGTGCTGGAAGCGGAGGAGTATTTCTCGGCAGGGCAGAAGGGGTCCTCGGCGATGCCGCATAAGCGGAACCCGATCGCCTCGGAGAATCTCTGCGGGCTGGCGCGCGTCGTGCGTGGCAATAGTCTCGCGGCGATGGAGAACGTCGCCCTCTGGCATGAGCGCGATATCAGCCATTCGTCCGTCGAGCGTGTGATCATGCCGGATAGTACGATTCTGATCGATTATATGCTGGGGCGGATTACTGACGTGATCAAGAACTTGGTGGTCTACCCCGACAATATGCAACGCAACCTCGACCTCACCGGGGGACTGGTCTATTCGCAACGATTGCTGTTGCTGCTCATCGAGAAGGGGGCACAGCGGAAGGAATCGTATGAAGCGGTCCAGCGCAATGCCATGGCCTCTTGGAAAGGGGCTGGGGGATTACAAGGGTTAGTCGGCAAGGACCCCTTCGTGTCGAAACATCTCACGGTAAAAGAGATCCACTCCTGTTTTGACCCGACGTATTATCTGCGTCATCTCGACCAGATTTTCCGGCGGGTATTCGGCCCGGTCACGCGTAAACCAGTGAAGAGAGGGAAGCGATGAAGCCTCCTAGGATCGTGCGTTTTGCTCTGCTGGTATTGGTCGGGCTCATGATGGTATCGACCTCCCAGGCAGCCGATCGCGACAAACTTCTGAGCGAGCCGGGCGTCTATGGCACGTTCGCCGCATTCCGTCTTGATGCGGACTGGGCGAAACAGGATCCGGCGATGCGCATCATGCAATTGACTGTCCTGAAGGGGGTGGTCGAGCGGTACCGAGAAAAACTGGCGATCGACACCTATCTTCTCCGCGGACTATCCGATCACGCGGACCTGCTCTTTCGCATTCACGCGACCGAGCTGCGCGAGACCCAACAGTTTCTCCTGGATCTTCAAAGCAGTCCCTTTGGGAAGCACCTCATCAGCAGCACGGTCTTTTCTGGCCTGACGAAGAAGGCCAACTATGTGCCAGGCATGCCGGAGAATCTCAAGACCGAGCTGAAGATTCCCAGCGAGCCGGGTCCCAAGCCCTATGTGATCGTGATTCCGATCAGGAAG
>JBDSKU010000406.1:0-3616 GCA_039916745.1 Nitrospiraceae bacterium | reverse complement strand
TCCCGCACACCGGATTGCAGACTCCCCAACTCAATCCGTTGAAGAAATCCGCGATCCCGGCGCCGGTGACCCCTTCCATTACGACATGCGCCGTATTACCGAGCTCTCCGTCTCGAGATGGAAGGATTGGAACAAACAAACTGCTGGAGGCTCCCCATCCGGTCACGTACGTCTGACTGGTGAGATTCGTTTGCCCTCCGGAATTCGCTTCAAGTCTTCGACCGACTCCACTGACTTGAAGGCTCAGCGGTTTGAGCGCGGTATCGCTCGACGAAGAGCCGGTATAGGGCGCTTGCAGGCCCTGATACGCGATCTGAGTTCCTGCAACGAAGGAGGGAAGATTGCCATCGCGTTGAGGCGGCCGCTCCACCGAGAATACGGGAGTCAGGGACAGGGTGTTCGTCAACTGAAGTCGTTTGGAGACACTGGCCTGAATCCAACGATTAAACATATTGGCTGGAGTCGCAGCCACCGACACTTGCCCCCTCGAATACTCAGACATGAATCCAAACCGCGACCAATCCTGTCCGATTTTCACATCGACCACTGGACTTTCCACCAGGAAATACATTTGAAAGATGCGTGCATCGGGGCTGGTCCGCAATGTAAGATTAGACACTCCTGGGCTGCCGATCGCCGGTTCGTTTCCCAAGAAGTCGATCGATCCATAGAAGCGGCTCTTGATGCCATCCCGTTCCGGGGCCCGCACATCGAGCGTGATCCGGCTGTTCCTCGGGCTGCTTTGAAACAGGCTGTTGGATCCGCCCAGCGTGTTGCTCCGCAGGACCGGTCGATTGCCGATGATCTCCTCAAAGCTCCGCGTGGTATCACCGATAAAATCGATTTCAGCAAAACCTCCCAACTTGACTTGCAGTCCATTCTTCGTGATTGCCGTTGCCTGCTTCACGCGTTGTTCCTCTTCGGTTTTCGCGCGTTGCTCCTCTTCGAAGGCCTGATCGTACTCCTGTTGGGTAATGATGCCTTTGTCCAGGAGGAGTCGTAGCGCTCGATGGTCGTCTGCGCCGGCGAGACTCTGTTGAGAGAGCATGAGCGTGACGAGCAGCGCAACTGTGCCTGCAAAAGCTTGTCCCGTCGCGATCCTACCTCGGCACGTGATAGTCATCAATTTCTCCTGCAACGATGTGTGGGTGATGTGAGTGCAGAGGCCTTGAGCAAGGACAGTGCCATCTGAGAATGGTGAAAGATTGCATGGAATTACCTGGTTGCTGGAGGATTGATTCTGGAATCGAGCGAATCCGCACTGACCGCACCGTGCGAAACAGCGTGATATCGGGGATGTGCCGCTGTGTTTCGTGCGCGATGTGCCGAGAGGTTTCGTGAATTGAGCACTGCAGTTAAGTAGTTAGCCTGCGATGCACAATTCGTATTAGAGCGGACTAAATATTGCACAGTTATCGAGCAAGGTTACGGTACGAAAGGCTGACGCACGATGGCTGGTTACATGGTTTCTGTCACGATGCGAGAAACTGAGGATGCCGTTCATCGCCTGGTGTTGCAGCATCGTCGGCTGACCTTCACGGTGCTCTCCTCAGCATTTCCTCATTACAGATGGCAGACGTTGTTCCAGGTGCTGCATGATTTACAGGAGAAAGGCCTTGTGGTCCTGGCTCCTCTTCCGTGGGATTACGAGATTCGTGCAGAGGACGCAATCGTGCGAACCGATGGGAAGGTCAGATGACTGTATTGCGACAGGTCAAATGCTTGGCCGACATCTCGCCGGAGGTCCGTGGCACATCTTCTCCGCTACCACAATATGGGCGCAACCCACAGCCCCTATACCCAGGCAGAGGTGTTAGTCGGAATGTGCATGGACCATCATGAAGGGCTGAGCTTGCCGGAAAACTTCGCCTACATCATTCGTTCGGCAGGATGCAATTCGCGATATAGCGAGTTCCAGATTTCGTATGCCGTGGCGATGGAGGAGTCTCCGCGATCGCTTTCGTCGGCCATACGAACTGGGGGATGGTCAATCTGATGCATCGGCGTGATCCGTTTATCTCCGGGCTGGTTCGGCGAGACGGGTGCCAGCGAGAATGGGCGGAGGCCCATTTCATGAATTCGATGGCCAAGTTTGAAATCGGAAATGAAGTCTTTCTTGGTCGCCGAAGCCCGGAGGCTCAGCGGCCGATATCCTACTCTTTCCGTCGTTCCCTTGATCTGTCGCGTGGAAGACCATCGACTCTACAAGGTGAACGAACAGTGGATCCATCTGATACCCCAGGCGGAGATGAATCACGATTGTCGTCGGAGCTGACGGTGCCGTAGTCAGGGAATATACCATGCCGTGGCAAAGAGGCTGTTATGAACTGTGTCGGGTGTAATGGATGTGTGGTGGCGGAACAGCTCTCAGATCCCCGTGGCACGAGCGAACGGATAGAAGCCGTGTGCTGCTTGAATTGCGGCAATATTGAGGATGCCATAATTGAATCCAATTGGAATCGCCATCTAAGCCGACTGTCGTTACGCGCGCCAGGGTTTTCTGTCGCCGGTCGGTTTCTCGATCGTTGGGTCAACTCTGCCTGAGAGGCGTCGAGTGAATCCTGGCGGGAGGTGTAGCCGGCGCTACCTGTCTACCCGCATTCACCAGCGTCCGATAGGTTTGGTCAACGTATGCAGCATGCAGAGAAGGAAGCGTCATCATGTATCCAGATGGCTATGGACAGCGAGTCTTGGTGGTCGACGACGATACAGATATCCGAGCGCTGCTCTCGGTTCTACTCACGGATGAAGGGTACAACGTGTTTGAAGCGGGTGATGGGCTTGAGGCGGTTCAAGAGTTACAGAAGAGACATTTCGAGGTCGTCATTTCCGACTATCGCATGCCACAGCTTGATGGGATGCAATTGTTCACGATGTGCCAGCTCCTTTGGCCAGAGACCGCGGTGGTTCTGGTCTCGGGCGAGGACTCAAGTTGGGTCGAGCTCGCGATTCGAAGGGGAGTCCATGCTTGGGTGAAGAAGCCGTACGGACGGATTGAACTGGTTACGTCGGTTCGCCGGGCGATCGAGAAGCTCTCCGCGCGGACCGTTTCTCATGAGGTTTAGGCCTAGCAGAGGTGTGCGAGGACATATGCAAGGTATGGCCATGGCCAATGAGGCCCATCCACGACGGAGCGACTCGCTGGCGATGGGATTGTTCGGCCTGGCGGTCGGCGCCTTCACCGTCGGCCTTGCGCAGCTCGGCGAAATTCCTGAGCGGAATCATATCGAAACAACGATCATCGTCTTCGTCTGCGGCGGTCTGATGCCCTTCCTTGCCGGCATGGCTATGTTCCGCAGTCACGAGCCGTATTGCGGTATTGCGTTGACGACGTACGGATTGTTTTCGATTGCCGCTTGCATGGCCGAGCTGGTGAGCGCGAGCATTGGCGTCCAGCATAGCCCGATACTGTACGGGCAGCTCAATGTCGTTTATTTCATATGCTCGGCAGTTGTGGTGTATCTCACGGCCTATCGGGGTACTACGATTTGTCTTCTCTTTTTCATGATCGCGGCGACGTCGTTTCTCTCTGTTCTTGCCTCCCTGGGCCTCCTGACAGAAACTCTTCCGGGAATCGGGCACCTTGTTGTGGGTCTTACGGCTTTGTATCACGCAG
>JBDSKU010000405.1:0-3930 GCA_039916745.1 Nitrospiraceae bacterium | reverse complement strand
CCCAGACATGGCCGGGCGCATGCGCCAGGAATTGCACGAACTGCTGCGCCGGACGAAGACGACGACCGTGCTCGTCACACATGACCATGACGAGGCGTTTGCCATGGCCGATCGGATCGCCGTGCTCAACCAAGGACGCCTGGAGCAATTCGACACCCCGGAAATGATCTACCACATGCCGGCGACGCCGTTCGTCGCCGATTTTGTCGGCCAAGCGGACTTCATTCCCGGAACCGTATCCCACGGCATGGTCCAGACCGAGCTGGGAGAGTTTCCGGACACGATCGGGTGCAACGACGGCACGGCCGTCGTCGTTATGATTCGGCCAGACGACATTCACCTCGTGCCTACGGAAGACGCCAGCGCTCGCGTCCTCTCCCGTCAATTCCGCGGCTCTGAAAATCTGTACACCGTCAGCCTCCCCTCTGGTCAAATCGTCCATAGCAGTCAGAGCTCTACGAGCCTGTATCAAGCAGGTACAGCCGTAGAGCTTCGTGTCTTGGCCACCCATACGGTGCTTTTTCGGCAGGAAAAGTCCGCGAGCTAGCAGGATGCTGAAAAAGACCGCCAGTTTCGTTCTCGCATCGTTCAGGTCCTCAACGTACCCTACTGGTACGCTTCGGGCCTTCACTCGCTGCGGCCTTGCTGGACGGCCTTTTTGAGCATCCTGCGAAAGATCAACCGGTCTGGACGATCACACGAGAGCATTGACAGGCTTTTTCACGATCTGGCATTGATAGATCCTCACGACGGGTCCAACCTCACCGGGTCATGAATTACACAGAGAAAGTGAGACCTCGCGTATGAATGCGTTACACAACCTGGTCGATTACGGAATCATCGGCCTCTTACTGGCACTCAGCCTCTGGAGCGTCGCCGTTGCGGTGGAACGGTGGCTCTTTTACCGCCGTGTCGATCTCGCGCAATACCCCACCAATCTGGAACTGGAAATGGCGCTCACCAAACATCTAGTCATCATCGGCACGGTAGCCGCGAACGCCCCCTACATCGGCTTGCTGGGGACCGTGCTCGGCATCATGCTCACCTTCCATACGATGGGGACCTCCGGCACCATGGCGGTCAATGCCATCATGATCGGACTCAGCCTTGCGCTCAAAGCCACGGCGGTCGGACTGCTGGTCGCCATTCCCTGTGTCGTCATGAATAATGTACTCAGACGGAAGGTGGCCGAACTCCTCGCCCAACACAAGGAACGCCATGCAACGAGACATTGATCAGATCAACGTCATCCCCCTTGTGGATGTGATGCTGGTCCTGTTGGTCATCGTACTGACCACCGCCACTTTCATCAGCACCGGACAGATTCCAGTCAATTTAGCGAAAGCGAAAGAGGCCGGTGATCGCAAAGAAACCCCGGTCGTGATCACCCTCACTGCCGACGGTGCGCTCTTTCTCAACGACCGGGCCATTCCTGAAGGAGGGCTTCCCAATGCCCTGGCCACGGAACCTCGAGAGTCGGCAGTCGTGGTGCGGGCAGACAAGGTCACCCTGCTCGAGCGATTCGTATCCGTGGTGGATGAAGTGCGTGGGCTGGGATTTCAACAGGTGAGTCTGGAGGTCATTCGTCTGTGATGGTTGCCGGACCACATCGATCAGGGATCCAGAAAAAGGCACACAGCCTTGGATGGCTTGTCTCCATCCTCTTGCATGGTGCCGTGGCGCTCATCGCACTCATGCTGGTGACACAGTCCCAACTCTCGCCCCAAGACAAACCCTTTAAGTGGAACGTCGCCATGGTGTCGCCGACACAGCCGGTGACACCCACGACATCCCCCCCCCATCAATCCACACCTCAATCAGTTCTATCTCCACCCCCTACTCCCGCCTCTCCCATGCAGCAGAATACGCCGACACAGCCCCTCGCAAGACTTCAGCCCCTTGCACAACAGACGACTCCATCGATTGCTGAGCAAACGACCGTCAGTCCCCTGGTCGCTGAGCCCCCCGCACCAACGCCACTCGAACCAGTGACGCCCCCACAGTCAGCCGCTCATACCGCACGACTAGCCGAGCCCATCAGACATGAGGCTGTGGCACCGAGAGCTCCCGAAGCCTCGACGATTCAGAAACCAGCCGAGGAACCGCCGACCGTACTAGTGCCATCCGATACACCTGCAGCGCCATCGCCACCATCCGCCACTCCCGTTTCACCACCGATCCAGGCGGCCACCGTTTCCCCGACGCCAACAACCCTGACTGACGTAGCGCCTGCGCAGACTACCGCCATCGCTCAGGTACCAGCGAACACACCGGTGAAGCGCGACTATGGCTGGCTCTCAGAAGCAATTTTACGACGGGTGGAAGAGTTGAAGCGCTATCCAGCTTCAGCCAGGGCGGAGCGAACTGAGGGAAAAGTCGTGGTAAAAGCCGTGATCAACGAGGACGGGAGCATCGGCGAGATCGAAGTCTTTCAGAGCTCCGGACATCCCGGCCTCGACAAGGCCGCGATGGACACCATGAAACAGGCAGCGCCCTTTCACTTGCCTCATCCATTGGGCCAGCCACGCATGACGATCAAGATTCCAATGAGTTATCGGTTAGATAAGTAGGGAAGGAAGATCCTATTCACCTACGGCAAACGAATCCGCGACTTCAAGCCGGACGACACCAGCATGTGGCCATCCCGGTCAACAATGATGGCTTCGACATCCGGCAGCCGTTCAATCAGCTCCATGCCCTGCTCCGGCCCCATCACAAAGATGCCCGTATCGAGTCCATCCGCCCAAACCCCTTCTTTGGCAATGACCGTCACACTTTGACAGCCCCGAGCAGGCTGAAGGGTTTTGGGATCAAGGATATGATGATACCGGACTCCGTCACGCTCGAAAAATCGTTCATAATCACCTGCCGTTGAAATGGCTTCATCCTCCAAGTCGATAAAGACAAGAACCGCTCCCTCTTTGCGAGGATGTTGAATGCCGACGGGAAACGTTCTTCCACCCGGTAGCTGCCCGAATGTTTTGATATCCCCGGAAAGCGCGACGACTCCGGCCAATGCCCCAGCCTTCTGCAGCGCCATCACGGCATGATCTGCGGCAAAGCCCTTTCCGATTCCACCAACATCGATCCGCATGCCCGGTTTTTCAAGATAGAGCGCCTGTTCGTGCAAATCGGCACGAACCGCCTGCAGATCCACCAAGGGACGAAGAGCCGCCAACTCAGCCGCTGTCGGTATGCGTTGGTCTTCCGTGACACGCCATAGGTCGACGGCTGGACCGATGGCAATATTGAATCCACCACCGGTTAATTCCGCAGCCTGCTTCGCACGCTGGACAACCGTCCAGGTCTCAAGACTCACAGGCACAGGCTTGATTCCTGCCGACGCATTCACGCGAGATAATTCGCTCGTTGGAATCCAGGTACTGAGAAGTTCTTCCAGCCGGCGGATCTCCGTGAAGCCCGCAGTGACTGCAACCTGTGCGGCCAACTCGTTCTTCGCCACTACCGTGATCTTGACCAGCGTGCCCATCTGCATCTGGGCCCTGGTAATCACGACCGATTCCTGGCCAATGGGCAGGCCCGTACAGGCTGAAAGAAGACTCACAACGACCACCATGAGGTACGACTCGAAGTGGCACAGCATACGTAACCAGCTTGAATTCATACGTTCTCTCCTCAAAATTCCCCACGCGACTATTCGACGAATTATAGGACAAGGCTGGCTCTAATGCACTCCCTCCTCCTTGAGAGTCGAGCATAATTGGCATCTTGACTTTCGAGCATCGATTGGGATATTAATAATCGTTCTCAATTTCATTTAGACGGAGAGGCCCCCTGAAATGGCTAGTGCAACGACCCCCCTGAGCCCTTCCGCCGACTGCAGCGAGACCCGCTGCGAATGCGGACAACTGATCGCCAAGGTGCGAGGACAGGGATTGGAACTCAAATGCAAACGCTGCAAACGCATTG
>JBDSKU010000404.1:0-3990 GCA_039916745.1 Nitrospiraceae bacterium | reverse complement strand
GGCTATTGGAAGCTCGCCGCGGAAGGCCAGACCTTCTATACCGAAGCCTCGGACCACTATACCTGTCCGGTCGGAGCCCATACCCACGGTGTAGAGCTCCCGCCACAAATCGCGACTGAGCTCAACGGGCTCGTCCAGACCATGGTGGGGATGCAGTACCTCACGATGGCCGATATTCCCATGATCCCACGCCGACAGGGAGCCTTTCGCGTGGCCCTCTATGCGCCGATGACGAAGGCAACCTTCGCCCCAGACCTGGTGCTGATCCGGGGAACCGTCAGGCAACTGATGCTCCTGGCAGAGGCTGCGCAGTCCGCCGGTATCGCAGGTGGAAACCCCACCATGGGACGGCCGACCTGCGCCGTCCTTCCGGAAACACTGCAATCGGGACGGACGGCCAGCAGTTTTGGCTGCATCGGCAACCGCGTCTACACTGGGCTCGGGGATGATGAAGGCTATTACACGATCCCAGGCGCAAAACTGGCCGACGTGGTAGACAAACTGTCGATCATCACTGAGGCGAATCGGCAGTTGGAAGCCTTTCACCGAAGCCGCGCAGCAACAGTCGCCCCTATCGCCGGCTAAACAGATATCATGCCGAGACTGCTCTTGCTTCTACCGGCTACGACCTACCGAGCAGAGGCATTCCTCGAAGCGGCCCGCCTTGTGCCCGTCTCCGTGACCGTGGGCATGGAGCGGGTTCCCGAAGGCGTTCCGATCGCCCCAAGCGACGTCTTGCTGCTCGACGTGCACCATCCAGAGGCGGCCGCACACACCGCCACCGAGTTCGCCCGACAACACCCGATCGATGCGGTGATCGGCGTCGACGACAGAACCGCCGTCACTGCCGCAGCTATCGCAGAAGCCCTGGGGCTCCCCCACAATTCTGTTGCCTCCGTCACCGCCACCGGCAATAAACGCGAGATGCGGGAGCGACTATCCAGGCAGGGCATTCCCGTGCCCCACCATCGCGTCTACCCTCTCGACGGTGATCCACGGACGTTCGCAAAACAGGTGGACTATCCTTGCGTCCTGAAACCGCTGATCCTCTCCGCCAGTTGTGGGGTCATTCGTGCGAACGATGAGGAGGAGTTTTGTGTGGCGTTCCACCGTGTCGGCGCACTCCTCACCAACTTGGGTTGGGCGGCGCGCGACGAGCAGGCACGTTGGATCCTCGCCGAGAATTTTGTGCCTGGATGCGAAGTGGCGTTGGAGGGGTTACTTACGAACGGCACATTGCAACCGCTGGCCCTCTTCGACAAACCCGACCCGCTCGATGGCCCTTTTTTCGAAGAGACGATCTATGTGACTCCTTCGCGCCTTCCGGCTGGGGTCCAGCAACAGATTCTCGACTGTGCGACACGAACGGCGCAGGCGCTGGGACTACGGGAAGGGCCGGTGCATGGAGAGTTTCGTGTGAATACCGACGGCGTGTGGGTCATTGAGATGGCAGCGCGGGCGATCGGTGGCCGCTGTTCCAGCATGCTTGATTTTGCCTCTGGCATGTCGCTCGAAGAACTGATCATCCGCCACGCGCTGCGGATGCCGCTCCCGCCTCTGACCAGACAGGAGCATGCGGCAGGAGTCATGATGCTCCCTATCCCATACGGTGGCAGGCTGAATGACGTGCGGGGGCAAACTGAAGCGAGAGCCGTACCAGGAATTGCCGAACTGACGATCACCGCACAGCCTGGCGATGAACTCGTCCCACTTCCAGAGGGAACACGATATCTGGGATTTCTGCTGGCGCGAGGAAAGACCCCTGAGGAGGTCGAACAATCGCTACGGAATGCGCACCGCCGATTGACGGTCGTCATCTCGGCCTCACCGTTGGCGCAAAACGAGTCGCCGCCACCCCGAGCCATGCGTTTTTGACGACGGCCGCCACCCGCCCAGACAGCCGGTTGGTCGCTAGCTCGGTTTCTTCTTGACCTCGGCGGTCGTGCTCCGCGACCATTCCTCCAGGCTCTTGCCCTGAGCCGCCACATCCGCCATGCCGGTCATATCATGCACCCATGCACCCTGCACGAGCTCGCCATCGTCAACGATGCCTTTTTTGATGGCTTCGAACTCTTTGTCGAACCGTTCGGGAGCTTGCTCAAGGATGCGCCTGATCTTCCACTTCGTCACAGGGTTGCCATCCGCATCCAAATCACACCCGTAATGAACGAGATCCACCTTGCCGGTCTCGAGCACCTTGGCCAACATACGATAGGTCACGCCTGAGTTGGATTGAATCAGCGCGGCCTTATAGAGACGCTCGCACTTGGTCGGATCCACTTCTAACGATGTCAGATCCTCGATCACCTTGGCGGCAACGTCAGGGGCTGTCTCGACTTCTCCCATTGTAGTCTTCCTCCTTACAGGGGTTGAGCCTCGTGGCCAAGCATACCCGTGACCCTATCAGACTCCTCTCGAACAGAGCAAGGCAACCGCAGGCGACGGCCTACGATCGGTCAACAGGCTAGAACGCATACGGCCGTTCAGCAGCTATTCATTCCCGGAAGATCGGACGGAGGCTCTGAGGCATCCCGCTCCACCGGATGGAGCCCCCCTTGAGCGCGAGAGCCCGCCGCTCAATGAGGTGCCAAGACAGGACCGCGAGTGAGAGGGTGATGCAGGCGGAGATGAGGAATAGCGACAGCACCGAGACGCCAGGAATCAAGGCAGCAACCGACTGCTGAACGGGAAAGGCATAGATATAGACGCCATAAGAATAGTCGCCAACACGATTGTATGCCCTGACAGGTCCGGAAGGAACGTAGGCCAGATACAATATCGTATAGGTGATGGTCAACAGATAGACGACAAAGAATGGGCGGGGGCCGGCCAAGGCCGATGAGAGCAGCGCCATCGCACAGAACCAGAAACACCAATGAGAGAGCGTGATGTGCTCTTTCAGAAGAAAACAGGCGGCACCGGAAAAAAACATAAAAAACAGCGTGACGAATTGGTCGGCGGGAAGACCATCGATATGGCATGCGAGCACGAACAGGCCTGCCGCAAGGGCCGCGGACACAATAGCTATTGAAAATGCTCTGCCGCCGACCCTCTGAATTCGCCGAAACACCAGCCAAACCATCACGACGATGGCATACATGCGGATCTCATAGGGCAACGACCACAGAGACCCATTGACGGCATTCTTAAACGGGTTGTCCGCAAAGACTCCCGGCAGGTTGTACTGCACACCGCTGACCAGCGTAGCGCACTTCAACAAGTACCCATAGGTCCCGGCATCCGTGAGATAGGCGGAGAGCGGCCACGAGGTCAAGAGCGGGCCGAGCCCAAACACGGTCAGGAGCAGCATGACCAGCAGAGCGGGAAACACTCTCAAGAATCTGGCCCAGAGAAATTCGCGCGCATTCTGCCTCGTCAATAAACTCCCCGTGACAAGAAACCCGCTCGTCACAAAGAATACATCGACGGCGATCGAGCCCATGGTCATGCCAAGACTCTCTCGAAACGGCTCGGCGGCCCCCGCCCCAATCGCCAGCGCAAAACTATGGGTGACCAGCACGGCAAGCGCCGCCATGATGCGGATCAAGTTGAAATTATTATCACGGCCTTGCGTATAGTTGGACAATGTCATCGGGAAGAGCCTCATCGCCTCGTATCTGTACAATATCCTGCCAGCATCCCGACATTCGGCCAAGCGATTTCACCGCAGGCTCACCCCGATGAGTCATGAATGGCTCTGGCTAGATCTCAGCCTATGACTCCGTTACACTCCGTCACCTTGAACAGGAGCGATCGATGCCGGAAGAGCGAATCGTCAACTACTACACATTGCTGGAACTGCTCTCCACTGCAACGGAAGCGGAGATCAAGAAGGCATGGCTCGAACAGATCCAGGTCTGGCATCCTGATCGATTTGGCCATGCACCGGCCTTACATCGAAAGGCAGAAGCCAGGACCCAACTGATCAACCAGGCCTATCAAACGCTCAGCGACCCCGTGGCACGCACCAGCTACGATGCCAAGACGCAC
>JBDSKU010000403.1:0-15761 GCA_039916745.1 Nitrospiraceae bacterium | reverse complement strand
AACAAGGAGCGCGCGTTATGCACACAACGGGAATTCTCTTGGGGCGGATCACCCTCCCCCTGGTCGCCGCAGGCATGTTGCTACTCGGATCTCTCCCTACAGCACAAGCCGCCGACGCCTTCAAAATGGGCGTCGTCGATCCTCAGTCAGTTCTAGAGAAATCAAAGGCGGGGAGAAAGGCCTTGGACGGGCTCAAGGAATATGTCTCCACCAGACAGAAGTTGTTGTCACGTGATGAAGAAGAGTTGCGCAATACCGAGAAGACGCTCAAGGAACAATTAGCGAAGCTCAGCGAGGCCGAAAAGAAAGAAAAAGAGACCCAGTTCCGCGCAAAGATCCAAGACTATCAAAAACGTGCGCAGGAATTTAATCAGGAGTTACAGGGCAAGCAGAAAGAATTGGTCGATGACTACATGAAGAAAATTGCCGCGGCCACGCAGACCGTGGCGGAAAAAGGCGGGTTTTCCATCGTCGTCGATAAGGGCAGCGAACAAACGGTCAAGATTGTGATCTACAACAAAGACACCATCGACTTAACCGACCAGGTCATCAAAGAGTTCGATCGCACCAACAGCAAATAACCCCCTCGGCCAGCCATTGCAAGCCATGAAGATGGGACCTCGGACTCTCTGAGGTCCCATCAATGCTCCATCGGATAACCCGCATCCCGCCAGGCTTTGATGCCCCCATCCATCGACGCAACATTTGTATAGCCCATCTGCTGAAGCACATCCGCAGCTAAGACGGACCGGTAGCCTCCTCCGCAATACAGCACAATAGCCTCATGCTTATTGGGAATGATCGCTTCTACATCGCGCTCAAGAATTCCTTTTCCAAGATGCCGGGCGCCCTTTGCATGATCCTTCGCAAATTCGAGGTCCTCACGCACATCGAGAAAATGCAGCGCCTCACCCCGGTCGAGTCTCGCCTTGGCCTGCTCGATCGTACATTCCTTCACCCGCCCTCGTGCCGCATCCACTAGCTTGAGAAAGCCTGGATTATGTTGCATCCTCGCTCCATTCTCTGTCCCAATTAAAATAAGGTTGTTTGTTCGATCCCAGGCCTGCGAAAGGTCGAGGGAACCGTCTCGTCGCGCAATGCCGGAAAACCCGTTTTGCGTTTGGCCACGGCAAACAATTGTTCGATCATCGCCCAATAGGGACCTGCGCCACGATGGCGTTCAAAGAAGGCTCCCTCACTCATGGCACCACCGCGCACCTCCCGAATTCGATTCATAATCTTCGTGATCCTCTCGGGAAATGCCGCCGCCATACGCTCCAGGAACACCGGCTCGACAGAACCAGACAAACGCAACAACGTCGCCATCGCATCCACTGCCCCAGCCTGTTTCGCTCGGGCCAATAGATCGGGCACATCCTCATCGTTGAGACCAGGAATGAGTGGAGACAGCGAAATACCGGTGGGAATGCCGGCGTTCGCCAAGGTTGCCATCGCCTCAAAACGTTTCCGGCTGGAGGGGGCATGAGGTTCGACCTTGCGCGCGACCTCATCGTCAGAAAACGGGATGCTGAAATACACACGAACCGACGCCTCCTCATGCAACCGACGCAGCAGATCCAGATCACGCAACACCAACACCCCTTTCGTAATGATCGCGACCGGATTCCGGTACTCGGCACAAACATCCAGACAGGCCCGCGTCAATTCCAGGGACGCCTCCAGAGGCTGATAACAATCGGTGTTCCCCGAGAACAGAATCAATTCGCCCTTCCAGGAAGGCTTCTCGAACGTCCGGCGGAGCAAGGCCGCGGCCTCACGTTTGACAATAATCTTGGACTCGAAGTCCGTCCCGGCTCCGAATCCCCAATACTCATGTGTCGGTCTAGCGTAGCAATAGGCGCACGCATGAAAACAACCACGATAGGGATTGAGGCTCCATCGGAACGGCAAATCAGGACTGTCGTTCCGACTGAGAATGTCACGGGTCGCATCCTCAAACATCTGCAGCGCGACATGAGGCGCAGGCTCCAAGAGATCCCGATGTTGTGAGTCGAATGGATTAGGTGGGTTCATCACCGTGCGCATCTGGATATGGTCCTCGATCTACCCCGTCCTGTCAACGGGACGAACCATGCCAGCCTGGACAGCGATCACGCTCCGATTGATTGACTACGCCCTACCCCGATGTTAGATTCCAGCGCTTTCAGGAACAGACGGCCATGTACGATCTACGCTATTTACGCGACAACTTAGACCGAACCAGGGAACAGCTTGGCCCCCGCGGAGCCGACGTCCCATGGAACAACCTGCGCATGCTGATCGAGCAACGTCGTGCCTTGACCGCCCAAGTCGAGCAACGTCGCGCTGAGCTGAAAAAGGGATCGGAGGAAGTCGCCAAGCTGAAGCGGGAGCAACAACCGGCAGATGCTGCCATGGCTGCCATGAAGGCGGTCGGCGAGCGGATCAAGACAATTGAAGACGAACTGCGTGGCGTTGAAGAGGCCCTGACCGATCTGAATCTCCGTATCCCGAATCTCCCCCATGCCTCGGTGCCTGCAGGCAAAAACGAGAGTAGCAACGTGGAGGCTAGACGGTGGGGAACCCCACCCACCCTGACTGCACCAGCCAAGAGCCATTGGGATCTCGGCGAAGCCCTCGGCATTCTTGATTTCGACCGGGCCGCAAAAATCGCCGGTGCACGGTTTGCAGTCCTCACGGGAGCCGGCGCACGGCTCGAACGGGCCCTCATCAACTATATGTTGGACCTCCACACGACAGCGCATGGCTATCGGGAGGTCCTGCCGCCGCTCCTCGTCAATCGAACGAGCATGACCGCGACCGGACAGCTACCCAAGTTCGAAGAGGACCTGTTTCGATTGCGCGACGAAGACTATTTCTTGATCCCAACAGCAGAAGTGCCGGTGACAAACCTCCATCGTGACGAGATCCTTGCCGAGGCGAGCCTACCGATCCGGTATACGGCCTATACCCCCTGCTTTCGTCGCGAAGCAGGCTCCTATGGAAAAGATACTAGAGGGCTCATCCGCCTCCACCAATTCAACAAAGTAGAGTTGGTCGTGTTTGTGAAACCGGAACAGTCATATGAGGAATTGGAACGGTTGACCGGCCATGCCGAAGCGATCTTGCAAGGACTGGGACTTCACTACCGGGTGATCACGCTCTGCACCGGCGATATGGGGTTCTCTGCGGCAAAGACCTACGACATCGAAGTCTGGCTGCCGTCGCAAAACCATTTTCGAGAGATCTCATCCTGCAGCAACTTCGAAGGGTTTCAAGCCAGACGCGGCGGCATTCGGTATAAAGGCCCCGCCGGGAAAAAAGATGCGAAGACAGAGTTCGTCCATACCCTCAACGGATCTGGACTTGCCGTCGGACGGACACTCGTGGCCATCCTCGAAAACTACCAGCAGCCCGATGGAAGCATCACGATTCCTGACGTCCTGCGTCCCTACATGGGAGGGCTTGAGCGGATTCGCAACGAATAGGATAGAATCCAACCGTCCTGAGCGCGCATCATGATGAATGCTCACGGGTACAGAGGTTGAGTTGGAGGGGTGACGGAGCGGCCGAACGTGCCAGTCTTGAAAACTGGAGACCTCGCAAGGGGTCCGCGAGTTCAAATCTCGCCCCCTCCGCCAACGCCGCAAAGAGATTCATGCCTTCTGGCAGTCGTCCTCTCGATTTCCCGATATTCCTTCCGCATAGGCCAAGGTATCCGCTTCTTCCTGAAGCAACCTCACTCTATTCATCGTCTGATCGTCTCATGCCTAGCGCACAAATTCGCTGCCCTGATTCAACTGTGGGCTCTCCCCTCTTCAATGATTGATTCCCCTATTTAATATTCTATCAATATCATTAACCTTGACTCACAAGTTTATGATATTAATGATATATAAAATTATGGTCATGATATTTACGTCTGCGTAACACCCCCACCTTTAGCACGACTTCACCTACCTCTACGGTATTTTCAACGGCCCGTCATTACTCCAATATCTCACTCGATAGCGCGGCTCATGGGCATCATTTCTTGAAGGAGAGACCGATGCACAAACAGATTGGAAAGATTGGGGCCATTCGTCGAGACCTGGATGGGAACGCCTGCCCATTTTGTGGTGGCCACAAGTACCAACTTGTGCTCCGTGGGAGCATGCAACTGCAGCCAGGCGAACTCTTTGCCCGTTGCTCTCAATGCCAGCGCCCCCACGAACTCGATGACGAACTTGGCCGAATACTCTGGATGTAACCATACTTTCTCATTTCCCCAACAGAGAAGGAGAACACCATGCACATCCTATCTACCCAAATCCAATACATGAGACTGCGCAGAGCGCGCATGAAACAGACACGAACTGCATTGCACATGCTGACACTCAGCGGAGTCGTCAGACCCAGCCATGTTGAGCTTCGCTACACGACACCCATCGCCAACACAACGGCCTTCCGTGCGCAGACACATGCGACCGAACATCCACTGACCCAACCTGTCCCATTACGGTCATGGGAGCACAATGCCACTCTCAGCAAGAACCAAACATGGCAATGGGTACGCAGCCTCTCATCCACCTTCGTCCATCTTGCATCAAAACCTATCCTGTTTCACTGGAACAAGCAGGTAGACGTATAAGTCTCGCCATGCGCGCTAAGAGTTTTTCTTGCTCCACCTCGCGAATCGCTTGTACCTCCCACATGGCCTGAGGTAAGATCACGGCTCGCTTGCTGGTCATCCCACGATCATCGACATGCGTCGCACATGATCGGGAACCCCGCATACAACTGAGATCCGTGGAGAGGTGGCCGAGTGGCCGAAGGCAACGGTTTGCTAAACCGTCGTAGGGGCAAAACCCTTACCGAGGGTTCAAATCCCTCCCTCTCCGCCACAGCATACGTGAGAGATTTTTCAGAGAGTAGATCGACGAGCAACTTGATTTTTCACAGTCGATCCTGTAACAGTGCCCTGCCTTTCTTGCCGTAACGCGTGCCGAGGTAGCTCAGTCGGTAGAGCACAGCCCTGAAAAGGCTGGTGTCGACAGTTCAATTCTGTCCCTCGGCACCACTTTCCCATCTCATACAGATTCCGATGCAGAAGAAGGTGGCGCCTCAGCCACCGCCTCGACAGTCAAGACCGCCCTCGCAAAAGCCTCTAACAACATCGACGCCTAGTCAGCCCCGCATCACGCTAACCAGGCAGCTTAACCTATCCTGAAAGCCGAATCGCCGACCATCATGTGTGGAGAAAATATGGAACGAGGGGAGTGGTTGGACCGATGCTGCGCAAGAAACGGCAGGCCCGACAACCACGGAAATCTCACAGCCGCCGGGATTGCTCAAAATATCCAGATTCACTGCTAGGCAGAACAGTGCACCGTAATGGCAGGAAGGACAAGGTGACATACGCACCCTATGGCGCTGGCTCATCGTGCACGGGTGATCGAGCGAGGCTGGAGCTGCGAGGTGAGGATCGAGTGATCAATCCCCACCTCACTGGTTTCCCTCATCTACGTCGAGGGATCAAGTCAAGAAACGATCCCAATGATTTGAGGCTCACAACTTCAGCCTCACCCGTCGATCGCAATGTACAATTGCAAGGCCAGCCCAACACCGGCCCTCTTTCTCGACCATGAGTGCAGACCCTTTTGCTTCAATTCACCTAAAATAACCTAGCCCTCTGCCTAAAATCGCAAGTCGGTATGCCAGTCCTGCTATACCTGCAATGATGAATATCCATCCAACGAAATAGAGATACGCCACCAAACCATTTTGGCCGAACGCTTTCTTGATTGAAGATTGGGTCACAAACATCCAAAGATGCTCTGGAGGCGCGATCAGTATTTTCCAACGTTTCCATGCCCCATAAACAATGAGTACCCCAACCTGAACAACAAGAACGAAAACGATCATTTGCTGTAATAGGTCATCCAATCTTGGCACGTCATACATATTTAGTCGCCAGTCGGCATTGTGTGACCGCACTGGGGAAAATGCGAATGCAGTAACTTCTCACCCCAAATGGTCCTAGCCATGTGGGTTCTACCGTAGCGACAAGAGGTGCCACTAGTGGCACCTCAATCTGTAACTCCCTGTAAATTGATGACCGACTAGCCAGGACTATCCGTGCGCACGCATGGTCGCTGAATTATTCCACTTGGGGAAGGCGCCCGAAATAGAACGCGACGATGGCTACGGTTGCCGCAACATTTAAGGATTCCACGTCGCGACTGAGCGGAATGGTAAATCGAGTCGTGGCATGCGTTCGAATCTGGGCTGATAAACCACGGCTTTCATTGCCAACTGCAAATACACATTTCCGTGGCACCTGACGAATCTCATCAATGGGGACAGTTCTCTCACCTGCCACTTCTGCAGTGAAAATCTGACAGCCCTGCTGAATCAGCCCAGACACATCCTTGATGAAAAATATCGGCAGCGCGAGCAACACCCCGCTCGTGGCGCGAACCACCTTGGGGTGATACACATCGGCAGAGTCCGGCGTGAGCCACAGGGCACTCACGTTCAGACCAGCGGCCGTTCGAATAATCGCCCCAATATTGGCGGGATCTTGCAGCTGCTCTCCGAAAATTCCCAGGACAGTCCGCTGACTCAGAATCATGCCTTCATTCCATATCGGCTGTCGTACCAAGGCGAGAATGCCTTGCGGTTCATCTACATCAGACAGTTTCGAGAATTGGACGTCAGGACAGGAGTACTGCGGTTTCGAGACAGCCAACCGAACCAATCGATCGCCCGGCCCTTCCTTGAGCAGGTAACCATGAGACGTCACTATTGTCAGGATCTGGTTCGGATACTGGGCGAGGAGATCTCGAACTGCGTGGGCGCCTTCGACCACGAAGGCGCCGTCCTGTGCTCGCACACGTCTATCGAGGAGAAGTTCGCGGATGTGCGCCCCTTGCGAGCGCGTCAGGAGGGGAAGTAAGTCAGCCACGCTTATACGTCACGCCGGACACAACTGGTTCAGCGACGTTTCCGCCCAGATGCGGCCTCCGCAGCTCGAATCCGCTGAGCCCGTACTTTCGCCCGCTTGAGCGCAGTCAGCTTCCCTCTGGTTCTATCCTGCTCGCTCTGGAGCTTGTCGAACTGAGACTTGAGATGAAGTTTTTCTCGTTTGTGAAGCGTGGCGCATTCTTCTTGAGAAAGATGGATCCAATCGCCGCACGTCTTCGCCCGTTTGATCCGCTGCTCCAGCGATTCCCTCAACTGCTTGGAACGCATGCTTAAGAGCGATTTCAACGCCTCCTTACGCCGCTGAACTTCTTCTTCCTCTGCGATAATTCCGCGAATATCTGTTCCTAACATGACACGCCTCCTCGCTGGATCAGGAATAAACTTGGAGACGCATTATACCTGATTTCATCACTCATCTTCCACTGGGGGGAAATGTTCATAAGTCTTTGTTATTGAGGAGGTATCACGCGACACGTCCCAAGAGCGAGGTTGCAGAGAGAGACGCAATTCAGTATCATCGCACCATGGCACTCGGACAACATGTTCAAGCTTGGCGGGTCTCAGGAGGCCTCTCAGTGGAGGCCTTGGCGGCAGCATCCCATATTCAGACGCACCAATTAGAGGACATTGAGGCGGAAGAGAGTGATCCTTCTGCTTCGACCCTCGAGGCACTCGCGGCTGCCCTGAAAATTCCTCCGGCTTGGCTCTTTAGCCATCCGACTTCATTTCGCACCCTGTTTGAGGACCCGGAAGAGCACGAGAATCCCATCCCCGCAGGCCCCGACCCTGTCACAGAACGAATACTCGCCGGATCGCGGATGGATCGTTCGCTCTACGTCCTGTTGACGGCGATCATGCAAAGCGGCGAACCGAAATTGCTCCGTGCAGCGGAGGTGAACTTACGAAGCCTCGTCAAACAAGCCAAACAGGCGACGGTCCCATGGCAGAACCGGCCGTCCGGCCACTTCGAACCGCCGAGCGACTAGTTATTCTGCGAGACGCTGAAGTGTTCAGACATTCCAACCCCGACCTTTAGCCTTCGGAATTCGAGTCGTGCCTCTCGCGCACATCCCGCTTGCCCGGCTCACAGTACTTGAAGTATGAAACATTTCAAGTAGCGCGTCTCCGGCATGGTAGCGAAAACGGGGTGGTCGCTCGCCTGCCCACGCTGTTCAAGCAGACGGACCTGCCTCTTCGCATCTCGTGCAGCCAGACGAATACCCATCCACAATTCCTGTTCCGTGACATGGTGTGAGCAGGAACTCGTGACCAGAAATCCTTCCGGCTTCGTGAGCCGCAACCCAAGTAAGTTCACATCTTTATAGCCTGCCAATGCACGAGGCACGGCCTGTTTACTGCGAGCAAAGGCCGGCGGATCGAGCAACACGAGGTCGTAGCGACGCCCAGCCCGTTCAAGCTGTCGCATCTCCACAAAGGCATCGGCTGATCGATAGACACACCGATTATCCACCTTGTTCAAGCCCGCATGGTTGCGCGCAAGTGCCAGCGCCTCTTCGCTGACATCCAATCCTTCGACCGACTTCGCGCCTGCGAGCGCCGCATGAATGCCAAAGGCTCCTGTATGTGCAAAGACCTCCAGCACCTCTGCCCCCGACGCGAATTGCGCTGCCACCAATCGATTTTCCCGTTGATCGCAGAACCAACCGGTTTTCTGCCCTCGTTCAATGTCGACAAGAAATCGAGCCGGCCCCTCGTGGATATCGACGATCGTGGCGCCACCCCCTCGAAGGAAACCTCGCTCCACCGGCAAGCCCTCCAACGTACGGCTCTTAGCATCGTTGCGCAGATACACCCGGGTTGCTCCGGACTCCTGGCATAAGAGGTCGGCAAGTAGATCTTTCCGACGGTCCATACCGAAAGAGAGGGTCTGCATGACCAGGACATCGTCATAGCGATCAACGATCAAGCCAGGCAACCGATCCGCCTCTCCATAGATGAGGCGGTAGGCATTGGTGCTGGTGACGACCTTATTGCGCAGCCTGACTGCCTGCGCAATCCGTGCCTTCCAAAACTGTTCGGTAATGGGTTCGTCCTCGAAGGTCAGGATCCGTACGCGGATCTTGGACTCAGGATTATAAAGGCCTCTGGCATAGAATCGTCCATTCGGCGATAGGACATCGACCACATCGCCTGAGACCGGCGAACCGCTGACCGCCTCGACATAACCGGCATAGATCCAAAGATGCCCCGGCTCTTCGATGGCACGTGTACGAGAGAGCCGAACCTGACCGCGTGGATTATCATCATATGTAGTCATACCGTACTTATCCAATGGCACGGACCGCACGTCAAGTCCTTCCTCACGCATCTGTCTGCTTGACGGCTGCTGCGCGCTATGGTTTGCTGCGGATGTGCGTAGACAGAGGGCCTGTTCTCTCTCCATAAACCTGGACACCGCAATGACACGAATACCGACCATCGGTTCTGCCGTGATTGACCGGCTCCATCAACTGGGTGTCCGTCATATCTTTGGGATCCCCGGCGATTATGTCCTCAGCCTCTACCAGCTGCTGGAATCATCCCCGATCCGCCACGTCGGCACGACCCGCGAAGATTGTGCAGGCTTTGCAGCCGACGCCTATGCTCGCATCAATGGCATCGGAGCCGTCTGCGTTACCTATTGCGTCGGGGGACTCAACTGCGTCAACGCCATCGCCTGCGCCTACGCAGAACGATCGCCGGTCGTGCTGCTCACCGGATCGCCAGGACTCTCCGAGCGAGTCCGCACACCCTACATGCACCACATGGTGCGAGACTTTTCCACACAACGCGAGGTCTTTGAAAACATTACGGTGGCCGCAGTCTCCTTGGATGATCCCGCAACCGCCGAACGAGAAATGGATCGAGCCTTTGCAGCCCTGTTGCGCTATCGCCGCCCCATCTATATCGAAATCCCTCGGGACCTCGTCCATACACCTCTCGCACATCCCTTGCGGCCCCTCTGTCTCGACGACGAACCAAGCGACGCAGCCGCACTGAACGAAGCCCTCGCCGAAGTCCGTACCATGTTAGCCTCGGCCAAACGCCCTGCGATCTTAGCTGGCGCGGAAATCGGACGATTCGGCCTGCAGGATGAACTAACGAGTCTGGTAGAACGGCTCAATGTCCCCATCGCCTCGACCCTGTTGGGTAAATCCGTCATTCGTGAAGACCACCCACTCTACGTCGGCGTGTATGGCGGCCTGATCGCGCGTGACGAGGTTCAGCAATACATCAACGAATCAGACTGCCTGCTGATCCTGGGGTCGATCTTATCCGATGTCGAGGACCTCAATGCCGATTCGCCCTTGCTGATAGAAGGCCGCACGATTCATGCGACCGCCGACCGGGTGGCCATCAAGCACCATCGCTACGATGCGATCCGGTTTCAAGACTTCGTGCGGGCACTAGCAACCAATCCCCTTCCTTCATTTCCTTCCCGTTCCCTGCCTGCGCCGCCCCCTGTGACACAAGGCGCCATTGCGCCGGATGCCCCCGTGACGTTAAATGGACTATTCGGCTACCTGGATAGTGCGCTGGATGAAAAAACCCTCGTGATCGCCGATGTCGGGGAATCACTCTTTGCCGCGGCCGATCTCCATGTCCATCGGCGATTTGAATTCCTCTCTCCCGCCTACTACACCTCGATGGGATTTGCTGTTCCGGCAGCCGTAGGCGCGTCGTTTGCCGATCCCACGCTCCGACCGATCGTGCTGGTCGGAGACGGCGCCTTTCAAATGACCGGGACGGAACTCTCGACCGCCGTACGATATGGTCAAACGCCAATCGTCATTGTCCTGAACAATCGAGGCTACTCTACTGAACGGGAGATTCTCGAAGGCCCCTTTAACGATGTCCACGAATGGCACTACGAACGAATCTGCGACCTGATCGGAGGCGGAGTCGGTACGCGGATCACAACCCAAGAGGAATTTGAGCAAGGACTCACCGCCGCGTTAGCAGATTCCCGCCACTTGCACGTCCTGAATGTGTTGCTCAATCCAGCCGACCGCTCGGCAGGCATGATCAGACTGGCCCATCGCCTTGCCAAACGACTCTCCACCGATCGCCCGTAATGGGAGACATCCGGACATTCTCCACCTTGGAGGTGAAGGGTTTTGCCACCATCCTCTTCACTCCCTCGCTCCTTCTAACACACACTCCCAGCACTTAGGGCTTTCCCTAGTGGCACGTTCTCTGCAAAAGTGCTCTACTACCACGAGCACCACTGCGGTGAATGCAGTGCATGGCTTCGACACCCTATCCTGATTTCTCTGCCATCTTTTCAAATTCCCGGCAGGCGACTCACTCATTGGAGGACGACATGTCTGACTTCTATCAAAATGGTGTCGTCACAGTGCTGCACCGCCTTGGACAACCGAACGTCGATCAACTCGAACAGGAGTTGGCGCGGTATGGACGCGTCAACCCCATCGCCCTCGTTCTCCCATCCCTCTATGCAGAATTGGGGCGCCCCGCATTAAAATCCATTGTGGAAACCCTCAAAACGGTGTCGTATCTCAACGAAATCGTGATCTCGTTAGATCGCGCCTCGGCCTTGGAGTTTCGCCTGGCCAAACAATTCTTTTCCGAACTCCCTCAGCGGGTACGTCTCATCTGGAATAACGGCGAGCGCATCCAAGCCATCCTCAAGCTCTTAGTCGATCACAACCTCGATATCGGCCTGCAGGGCAAAGGTCGAGGCTGCTGGACAGCCTTCGGCTACGTGCTGGCCAGAAACCAAAGTCAGGTCATCGCCCTGCACGACTGCGATATCACCAGCTACAATCGGGAATATCTCGCGCGCCTCTGCTACCCCATCGCCAATCCGAACCTCGGCTATGAATTCTGCAAAGGCTACTACAGCCGCGTCACCGACCGGCTGCATGGGCGAGTCACACGCTTATTCTTCACCCCCATGATCCGAAGCCTGCAACAGCTCGTGGGACCCCACGCCCTCCTCACCTTTCTCGACAGCTTTCGCTACCCGCTGGCCGGTGAGTTCGCCATGGTGCGGGACCTGGCGTGGACGAACAGAATTCCAGGAGACTGGGGTCTCGAAATCGGGGTCCTCTCAGAGGTCTATCGGAACTGTGCCTTGCGCCGCATTTGCCAAGCGGATATTGCGGATGCCTATGACCATAAACACCAAGAGCTCTCGAATCACGACCCCGATGCCGGCCTCCTCAAGATGTGCGTCGATATTACGAAATCGCTCTTTAGAAACCTTGCGAGCGAAGGCGTCATCTTATCCGACGGGGTTCTCAAAACCTTGCGAGCGACCTATTTGCAAGCTGCGCAGGAAGCAATCAGCCGTTACGAAAACGACGCGGCCATCAACAGCCTCACGTTCGACCGGCACCAGGAACGAACAGCCGTCGAGGTGTTCTTGAAAGGCATGAAGCTGGCCACGGAGGGCTTTCTCGACGATCCTCTTGGTGTTCCCATGATTTCCAACTGGAGCCGCGTGACCCATGCTGTGCCAGATATTTTCGATCGCCTGGTCGAGGCCGTCGAAGCGGATCATGCCTGGGACCCCACATCTGAACCGGTAGCCACGCCGTCATGAACACCGGACTCACACTACTTACGGCACCGACGGAAGCTCGCATTCACGATATTGACTCGGCAGAGATTCTCGTCGGAATTCCGAGCTACAACAACGCGGACACGGTCGGCCACGTCGTGCGGGCCGTGAGCGTGGGGCTCGCCAAACATTTCCCTGGTCGTCGGGCAGTCCTGGTCAACTCCGATGGTGGCTCTTCGGATGACACGACGGCCATCGTCGCCCGCACCGCCGTCGACTTCCAACATCTGTTCATCGGCGAGCAGCAAGGCATCCTGCATCGGATCATTACTCCCTACCATGGCATTCCCGGAAAAGGCAGTGCCTTCCGGACGATCTTCGAGATTGCACGGCGATTGAAGGCCAGGGCCTGCGCGGTAGTCGACGCAGATCTCCGCAGCATTTCACCGGAATGGATCGAACTGTTACTCCGCCCAATCATGGAAGAGGGATACGACTATGTCGCCCCCTACTATCTGCGCCACAAATATGACGGCACGATTACAAATAGTATCGCCTACCCGCTCACCAGAGCCCTCTACGGGCAACGAATCCGCCAGCCTATCGGCGGGGAGTTCGGCTTTTCCGGTGCACTCGCGGCTCATTATCTCGACCAACATGTCTGGGAGTCGGAGGTGGCGCGGTTCGGCATCGATATCTGGATGACGACCGAGGCCATCGCCAGCGGCGCACGGGTCTGCCAAAGCTTCCTCGGCGCAAAAATCCATAATCCGAAGGATCCTGCAGCCGACCTGTCGGCCATGTTAATGCAAGTAGTAGGAGCGCTCTTTGCCGCAATGGAACTGCATGAAGGCCTGTGGTCCCGGCAGGAAGGATCGCAGCCGGTTCCACTCTTTGGGTTTCCCTACGAGGTCGGAGTCGAACCGGTCCATGTCAACGTCGAGCGGATGGTATCGCACTATCGACAGGGCCTCACCGATCTTGAACCCATCTGGCGGCAAATCCTGGCAAACGACACGTTCATCCAGTTGCGCGACCTCCAAGGTACATCCGGCACCGACTGTCGAATCACCGATGAGTTGTGGGTCCAGGTCGTCTACGATGCGGCCATCGCCTATCACAAGCAAGTCATGCCGCGCGAGCACCTCCTGAAGGCCCTGACTCCCCTCTACCTAGGTCGAACCGCCTCGTTCGTCCATGCGACCCAAGGCCTCACGTCCATGGAGGCAGAGGACAAGATCGAATCCTTGTGCCAGACGTTCGAACGCATGAAACCCTATCTGATTGAACGTTGGCAACCGCCGGCGCTGCAAGCCGGAGCGCGGGCGCTGCTGCATCACACGACCACCGACGCAGGAGGTGATCATGAATGACTTCATCAATCAGGCGCTCCTAGGGCCACTGGAACTGCTCGGGCATCAAGTATTGACCGTGCTTCCCAATGTGCTCGCTATGGGAATTATCCTGCTCGGAGGCCTCTTCATCGCGTGGGCGTTTGGTTCCTTCGCTGAACGGCTATTTCGCGTGATCGGCTTCGACCATCTCTGTGATCGACTGGGGATGAATGCGGCGCTCCTGCGGGGAGGAGTCAAAACCGATCCTTCTCGCCTCGTCGGTCGCAGCATCTATTGGATGGTGCTCCTGCTGGCCGCGATCGGGGCGTTGGGAGCCCTGAACCTGACTCCGATCAACCAGTTCGCCCAGTCACTGCTGGCCTATGTGCCTCACCTGGTGACGGCAGCGGTAATTCTCCTGGCTGGGTACTTTCTCTCGAACTTTGCCTCTCAGGCTGTTCTCATCGCCGCCGTCAATGCCGGACTGCCTCCCGCGAGACTCATCGCAGCCTGTTCCCGCTGGGGGCTCCAAATCCTCGCAGGCGCCATGGCACTGGAGCAACTTGGCATTGCTGAGCATATCGTGGTCGTGGGATTCGGCATTACCTGGGGAGGGATCGTGCTGGCCGGCGCGATCGCATTTGGACTCGGCTCCGCCGATCTCGCGAAAGGGTTCTTGGAGCGACGGCTGGTAGCCCGATCAAAACCCAGCACAGGCGATGATCTCCATCACTTATAACAGCACAAAACCATGCCTAAGTTGATCGTCTTTACAGACTTGGATAGTTCGCTCCTCGACGGCACGACCTACTCTTACGAGGCGGCCATACCAGCCCTCACGGCGCTCCGAGAGCAAGCCATCCCGCTCGTGCTGGTGTCGAGCAAAACGCGCGCGGAGATGGAACCGCTTCGACAACGCCTCGGCCATCATGATCCCTTCATTGTCGAAAACGGCGGCGCGGTGTTTGTTCCTCATGGCCTCTTCGACTTCCCCTTGGAACGGATGCGAACCAAGTCTCCCTATCAGATCATCGAATTAGGCTTGCCCTATCACATGCTGCGAGACGTGCTGAAACAAATCGAACATGCTGTTGAAACGCCGTTACAAGGATTTGGAGACCTCTCGGTAGAAGCCATCATGCAGGCAACCGAACTCCCCTATGCCGACGCCATCCTAGCCAAGCAGCGGGAATACGACGAACCGTTTCTCCTACAAGGTCCACAGGCGCTCATCGAAGAAGTCTGTCGACAAATTATCACGCGGGGACTTCGATGGACAAAGGGAGGACGGCTCTTTCATCTGATGGGAGAAAACGATAAGGGAGCGGCTGCGTCCGTGCTCCTGCGCTGCTATCACCGCCAACAACGATTAAGTGGGGAAACGGAGCGGATTGAAACGGTTGGGATCGGAGACAGCATCAACGATGCTCCCCTACTCGCCATGGTGGACTACCCGATTCTGGTTCAGAAGCCAGACGGATCCTATGACCCTGACATACACCTGTCAGGGATGATCCGCGCGCCCGGCATCGGGCCGGCAGGGTGGAATGAGGCAATCCTCGACATCTTGGCTCAAGTCACGTAAGGGGCCTGCACCTACCGCACGAGAATACGACTCCTCAGCCAGGCTTCTTCGTCGCAAATACCGTGGCGTCGCAGGCCAGATACTTGATCTGCTTCATGGGAATGATGAGCACTTCCTTCGCTGAATCGACCTCTAACACTTCCATATCGTCACTGATGGTGTGGCGAATCGCATCCTTGACCAGTAACTCCTGATTGTCGACAAACACTATCTTTACCCAATATTGCACAGTGCCGCTCCTTCGTTACGAGGTCACTTCAATTCTGCCGAACGTATCGATACCGGCTCCACCGAGGAGATCACTGTTCTGCGAACAGCCCCGCTCCAACACAGGTAATCCTGCGATTGCCGTGTAGACATACATGAACGT
>JBDSKU010000402.1:0-6614 GCA_039916745.1 Nitrospiraceae bacterium | reverse complement strand
CCGACGGAATTCTCGATGCGCTCATCGCCAAAGACAAGTATTCCCGCGTAGCCTGCGAGACGATTCTGACTACTGGAATTGCCTTCGTGGCCGGTGAAATCTCCACCAAGGCCTACGTCGAGATTCCAGATATCATTCGCGAGGTCATCAAGGATGTCGGCTACTGCGACGCCTCCTGGGGATTCGACTATCACACCTGCTCCGTCCTCACGGCCATTCACCAGCAATCGGGCGATATCTCTATGGGCGTGGATTCCGGCGGTGCCGGCGACCAGGGACTAATGTTCGGCTATGCCACCAACGAGACGACTGAACTCATGCCCATGCCGATCGTCCTCGCCCATCGGCTCACCAAGCGGCTGGCCGAAGTCCGGAAGAAGAACATCCTGCCCTGGGTCCGTCCCGATGGAAAATCCCAAGTCACCGTGGAGTACCGGAACGGGAAACCGGTCCGGATCGACACCATCGTCGTCTCGACCCAACATAGCCCCGACGTCACCAACAAGCAGATCGAGCGCGACATCATGGAGAAAGTCATCCGGCCCATGATGCCGAAAGGGCTCTATGACCAGGCCAGCGTGAAACACCACATCAATCCGACCGGCCGCTTCGTGGTCGGCGGTCCGATGGGCGACACCGGGTTGACCGGCCGCAAGATCATCGTCGACACTTACGGCGGTCATGGCAGCCATGGCGGTGGCTGCTTCTCCGGCAAGGATCCCACAAAAGTGGACCGGTCGGCCTCGTACATGGCCCGCTACATCGCGAAGAATATCGTCGCCGCCGGGCTGGCCAGGAAATGCGAAGTGCAGCTTGCCTATGCGATCGGCATAGCCGATCCTGTCTCAGTGCTGGTCGACACGATGGACACGGAAAAGGTGGCAGTCGAGAATCTGGACAAGCTTGTGCGGAAGCACTTCCCCTTAACCCCGCTTGGCATCATCGACCACCTCAAGCTCCGCCGGCCGATCTTCCGAAAGACCGCCGCCTATGGGCACTTCGGCCGGAACGAGCCTGAATTCACCTGGGAAAAGACCGACAAGGCCAAAGTCTTACGCAAAGACGCAGGGCTGTAGTTTAGACCGGACCGATGACAGGGGGGGACGGATTGAAAAATCCGGCCCCCCTTTTTCTAAGCACCACTGACGATTGACGCTTTTCAGAAGGAGGCAGCTGTGGAATACGACGTGAAGGATATGAAGTTAGCAGACCAGGGCAAACTCAAGATTGAATGGGCCGAAGCCACCATGCCGGTGCTACGGCTGATCAAGAAGCGCTTCCTGAAGGAAAAGCCTTTCAAGGGCCTGCGCATGACCGCCTGCCTCCATGTGACAACCGAAACCGCCAATTTGATGAAGACGCTTCAAGCCGGCGGAGCCGATGTCCGACTCTGCGCCTCAAATCCACTGAGCACACAGGATGAGATTGCGGCGGCGCTCGTCAAGCATGACGGCATTCCAACCTTCGCGATTAAAGGCGAAGACAACAAGACCTACTACAAGCACATCCAGTCGGCGATCGCCCACAAGCCGCAAATCACGATGGACGACGGAGCCGATGTCGTCTCGCTCATCCATTCCAAGCGCAAAGATTTGCTCAAGTACGTGATCGGCGGCACGGAAGAGACCACCACCGGCGTCATTCGACTCCGCAGCATGGCCGAGAAGAAAGTGCTGAAGTTCCCGGTCATCTCCGTGAACGACGCCGACACGAAGCACCTGTTCGACAACCGCTACGGGACCGGCCAGAGCACGATCGATGGCATCATCCGCGCGACGAACCGCTTGATCTGCGGCACCACCTTCGTTGTCGCCGGCTATGGATGGTGCGGGCGCGGGATCGCAATGCGCGCCAAGGGCATGGGCGCCGACGTCGTCGTCACTGAGATCGATCCAGTCAAGGCCATTGAAGCCGTCATGGACGGGTTCCGCGTCATGCCGATGGAACAGGCTGCGATGATTGGCGACTTCTTCGTCACGGTCACCGGCAACCTCAAAGTGATCCGCAGCGAGCACTTCGCGGCGATGAAGGAAGGGGCCATCGTCTGCAATTCAGGCCACTTCAACGTCGAGCTGGATATTCCCGCCTTGGAGAAATTGAGCCGGAAGAAGAAGCTCATCAGACCGGGCGTCGAGCAATTCACGCTGAAGACCGGCCATCGGGTCAGCCTGCTCGGCGAAGGACGGCTCGTGAACCTCGCAACGGCCGAGGGTCATCCTTCCAGCGTCATGGACATGAGCTTCGCTAACCAGGCACTCGGGGCTGAGTACCTGGTGAAGAATTACAAGAAGCTGGAAAAGAAGGTCTACCCGGTCCCCCCGGTGATCGACAAGGAAATCGCCAGGCTCAAACTCGCGGGCATGGGGATGAAGATCGATACGCTGACGAAGCAACAAGTGAAGTATCTGGCGTCGTGGGAGATGGGGACATAGGAACGGAGCAGCGCGGGGTGGTTCCCGTGCTCGCAGAACGCGCACGATAAAGCTGTGCTCGTTCGATGCGCGCAATAGGGACCACCTCCGCACCACTCCTGCCAGAACAAGGAGAGGGAGTAACGAAAAGGCCACCGGAAACGGTGGCCTTTTTGTTTGCGCTCAAGGAAGCGGTGTCTGACGCCTTCACCACTTAGGAAGATGGAGCGGGGCAGATGATCCCCTTGCTCGCCGACCGCCCACGATCAGAATGTGCTCGGTCGATGCGCGCAGTAGGGAGCACCTGCGCCCACTCCGCCAGGATAGAGGCTAGTGAAACAGAAAGGCCGCCTGAGTAGGCGGCCTTTCTGTTGAGAGCGCAATGGATTTTAAGCTCATCTCAGGGGTAGAGACTACGAGGTACTATCAGATTGAATATGCATAGATACAGGGGTTTCAAGCGTTTTCAGTTTAGGGAGAAAAACCGATAGTACCCCTTCCTACCTGATTTGCGGGACAAATTATCGCAATGAGATGGAGAGGCCCTCTAGGTTAAGAGGCCTAACGGAGGCCGAAGACTTTAAATAGTTCCATCGCTGCTTGAACCGTTTCATGCCCCAAGCTACCGAGCTGAATAGCCTCCCTGGCCCGTTGCAACCACTTCCCTATTCTGCCTTGCTCTGGCTCCTTTGCATTCTCAAGTTCTTCTTTGACATTGGTAATGTTGCGAATAGCCTCATCACGATGCTGGTTCTGAGGCTGGGACTGTAGGATTTTAACCAGATCGGCCAGACCGTCAATCTGTTCCTTGCGTTCGTTATAATTCAGGGCGATATGTACATTGTTCGCTACCTCGTTATTATTTCCGAGTAATAAAGCATGAGGTGAGTTCAACGCCGTATAGCTTGGTGCATGGTAGGCTCCGCCCGTTTGGACAACAATACTCTGAGCAGGGAGCACAGGCATTTTATTAGCGCAACGAATGAGGATTTCGAATAATTCGACGGAGTTCTTTGCAAGGTTATAACTGCATTGGAGGAAGGTTATACGATTCTTCAAAGTGGTGACTAGCAACTCGTGCTCTGCGAAGGAAATGACACGAGGAAGGTCATCAAGATCCCCACCTTGTGAAACTCTGTCCAAGTATTCTTTGATGTCTTTCCGTATTCGATCGCTGCCTACAACCACATCAGGATCAGTAAGCGTGAACTTAAAGGCAATTCGGTTTTTGAAGGTTGAATCGACGGAGAACGAAACACTGTACCCCTTGAGTCGAGCAAACTCTTCAAATCCCTTAAGAAGATCGTGGAATAACCCGCGTCGGCCGTCATCGAGATCGATAATTATGTACCCACCAGAGCCATCGCCTGCTAGAGCACGAATGACAGCCTCTTCCTCCTTTCTCTCACGATCGTATTTGCGCGAGTCTGCATCCGACCTTTCCTTTTCACGTTGCTCGGTTTCTTCAGTTGCACGTTGACGTTCCAACTCCAACTGTTGCCGTCGTATTTGTCGATCAGATGCACGGTCTCGTTGCCAAACCAATAAGAAGAGTGATGCCAGAACGCTTGCAACAATCCAGGGAATGATAGAAATTACAATGTCATTCATGGCGTCTCAGTGTGTGTCCGGTACAACAATAACCCTACCGCTGTTTACTCATGGAACTCAGCGGCAGGCTGGGCAATTTGACGAGGGCAGTGTATCGCAATGAGACTCAACGTATCCATCACATGTGTTTATGGGACCGTCCTGGTGGTGCGAAGGTACCCGCCCTTAAGAACCTCGCCAATCGCTCAATCAGCCGATGAAACGCAAAGGATTCTGTATCCCTAGCCCCTCCCATCGACGGCCACTGGCTAGGCTTTCCCGCTCTCAGAGACAAAAACTGAGACATTCTGAATTTTCTGATGCCGGAGGCGGTGAAGACTGGCATCCCCCGCTTACCGATAGACGTCTTTGCAGTGTTCGATAGAGAGCACATCCAACCAAGCTGAACCGACTCGACGGTAGAGGATGCGATAGGGCCAGACCCGGTAGGACCAGACCTTGTCTTTTTGAAAGTGGCCTTTGAGTGGTTTGCCGTCGAGGGGTGTTCAGCGAGGTGACGGAGAGCTTCTTTGACTCGTTCTCGCATGGGGTCGTCACAGCCCTTGAGGTCTTTGAGCGCTTGCGGTGTGAGACGGACTTGCCTCACTGCTCCTCACCGAACGCGGCCTTGAAGGAGTGAAATTTCCCCGCTTTGGCTTCTTTCAATCCCTGTTTGAGGGATTTGACCGCCTTCGGATTCGACAACAGCTCCAATGTCTCCACCCAACTTTCGAATTCATCGGCTCCCATCACCACCGCCTCAGGCCGTCCATTCTTCGTCACGACGACCCGTTCCGAGAGCCGTCCCGCTCGGTCGACGATATCGGAAAATTGGCTTCGCGCTTCTTTCAACGAAAGTGCCTTTGTCATGGTGTTCTCCTTGCTATGTTGAGAATGTACAGAATTGTGTCCCCTTCGACAAGCCATGCTTGGAAAAAAAACGTGTCAGGCACCCAATTTCATTGAAGCCTGACACTCGCCGAGGCTCGGCCAGGGAGGAATGAAGAATGCAATATAGCGTTACGATGAGGAATCTGGCGGGACGAGCGGCTCAAGAGTTGTGATCAGCTCAGGGAGTCACGACTCGCAATCTTCCATACCCGGTGGACATCGACCTGGAAATAGTCATGAACCACAACATTCCGGAAGCCCATGATTCTTCGCCAAGGGATCTCAGGATGGGCGTTTCGGAATTCGAGAGAAACACGCTTGGCCATTTCACCGAGCACAGTACACTGAAGTAGCACGGCATCCTGGTCCCGGCGGCTGTTGAGAAAATCCGGCTCTTGCAGCCCACTTGTGTACTCCCGTATTTGCCTCGCAGACTGAAGCATATCCAGCAAGAGCGAGTCGTCACGCTGCATACACAGCTTCCATGTGGGAAAGAATATGTTTGCGCCGGATGTAGTTACGGCTCTCCTCTATCAATCGTTTTTCAACCAGATCAACCGCTCGTCCAAATAACGCCTCCAACTCCTCCTTCATGTCCAGTAAATGCTCAACTCCCCAATCTGAATCCTGGCTGAATGTCACCAGCACATCCACATCGCTGTCCGGTCTGAAGTCATCACGTAAGACGGAGCCAAAGAGCGCAAACTCAGCGATCTTCCACTTCCGACAGAACTTCGCAATCGTTTCTTTCGAGACGCTTAATTTTTCTTCCACTGTCATACGCATTCACTCCGAATGGTTACCACGCAGAACCACGAAAGAATGGTAGCACCGAGCAAATCCAAAGTCACGCCGCAGGGAGAATGTTCGGGCATTCAGGAATAGAAAGCGGGGACATTCTGAGTTTCCTGATCTCGCAGGTGGTGGGGGCGAGCGGGAGCGAATGGCCTCGGAGGCGCGGGGGCCTCCGAGGCTTGGCCAAGCCCAGAAATAAAGAATGCGATATTCCCTCCACCCCTCACGTGCAGGCTACTTTTACTTCAGAGGCGACTTGGGCGTATCCTGTCAGTCATGAAACGGTGGGCTCTGCTTCTCATCGCTGTGCTCCTTGGGTTGGGGGGGATGGTGTATCTCGTCGGATTGAATTCTTCAATTCATATCGCCGACATGCACAGTAGCGACCAGCGAGCAACAAACATCCCCCGCAATGCCGGACAGATCCCGGAGGAGAATGCCGTCCATAGAGAGGTACTGAGGCTGCGGCACAAGCATCAACTGAGAGCGCTGACTGAACGGGAAGAGGGAATAAAAATAGAAGATTTGCCGAATGGTATATATGGTTTCTCCATGTGCAGCGTCGTCACGTTACGCGCAACGCGAGGCAACACATTCACGCTGGAGATTCAGAAGCATGATGGAATCATGTTCTATGTTGGGTATGCCGCGGACGAGGAGATAGACCGTTATCTGACTCGTGAAAAAAACTTTCATATCCTCACGTCTCCTCACCCACGGAAAGGGGCGTCATCCCTGTTCGAGATCCCTGTCGAGTTTGTCTCGAAATGCGAGGAGCGCTCCAGGGGAGATGGGCATCTTTTTGATTTATTTGTAACTGCGGTCCCCGAGTTGCAAACCTAAATAAGAATCGGTGCTCTTCATGCGCATACGCTATTGACTGAATCGTCCTATTTGCTTATCGTTGCGCGGGCATTACTGATACGC
>JBDSKU010000401.1:0-7782 GCA_039916745.1 Nitrospiraceae bacterium | reverse complement strand
TATCGCCCTTCTTGGCCAATGCAATGTTGAATCCGGTGGCCGAGCTCGTACCCTTCACCACAAAGCTATGCGGATTGTGCAACACACCCTGGACCGACTTTGGGTCATCGGCATCGGCGTCATGGTTCTCAACCTTGAAGGGTCTGTTATTCACAACCACACCGGTGAACGGGAGGAACTCGCAGAACTCCGCCACGACTTCAGTGCCGGCATAGGCGTCCATGAAGGCCTTGTCTTCGATATCGACCACGGCGACGACGGCGCCCTTGAGGCCGCCATCCTTACCCACTTCAATCTTCTTGAGAAAGCGCTTGTCCCCATCCATCAACGCCTTGTTAGGATTCTTCACACAAAACTTGGGGTTGGGGAACTTCGCAAAGGAAAATTCGCCTTGCTCTGGCTTGCCTGCATAGGTCACTTTGCCGGCAATGGTGCCGCCCGCAAACGAGGTGAGAGGCGCCGCGACAAACGCGACGGCTGCCACGCCTAATACAATTGATAACGCATTCTTCATTATGACCGCCTCCTTGTGATAAACAAAAAAACCGCTGAGTTTATTCGCTCGTTCCCTTCCCCTAATCCGCCTGCCATGAGGGAAACGGGAACGTATTCCGTCCTGGTGACTCGATCGCAATTGAGATTCGCGTTGGCGAGGCTAGGCTCAGATCGAATCTGTATACAAAACTCTACCCTCCCCTGTCAATCCGAAACAAGGGGGTCTCCCTATCCGATGGATAAATCTACTTCTTCTGTTGAAGCAAGTGCAACAGCGCTCCTGCCGCGGTGGCTCGCACGGCGTCGTTTGTGTCATGAAGTAATTCCTTCATGAGGGGAACAAGCTCACGCTCCCCCACATGCCCGAGCGATCGAAGCGCCACAATCTTCGGACCGGGAAGCGGATCAGCCGTCAAACTGGTTAACAGCGCGATCGCCCCAGGAGCATTGGCTTTAGTTGCCTTCCCAAGGGCATAGGCCGCAGCCGCACGCATGGCCGGATCGTTCTGTTCGGCCAGCGATTGTGCCGTCAACGCCACCGTCGAGTAGGGCTGACCGAGTTGAAGCAATGCGGCAATCGCTGAGGCGCGAACGGTCGGATTGCCGTCTCGAAGCGCCTGGGTGAGTATCAAGACCGACTCTGTACCTCCCAGATCCGCGAGGCTCCCTGCCGCCGATTCGCGCACAGCCGGAACGGGATCTCTCAAGAGCTGCTCAATCTGTCCCCGCGCCTCTTTTCGTCCAAGATGCCCGAGACCACGAGCCGCCGCACCACGAACGGAGGGCTGCTTGAAAGTCAACGACTCGATCATGATGGGAGCGCCACGCTGGTCGTTCAAGTCGGCGATCGTGCGAATCGCGTCGGATCGATCTTCAGGATTCAACGACTCTGCGGCCTGCTGTAATTGAGTCCAGACCTCTTTCTTGCCGAGCCTGATCAAGGCAGCATACGCCGCGATACGCACCGTGCTGAGTTCGTCCTTCGCCGCCGATTCGACGACCGACAGGACTCCTGGATCTCCCGTTCGACCAAGCGTTTTCACCACGCGCGCCTTCACCAACCCCGCTTGATCCTCAATTGCCGCACGCAATTTTATTGATTTCCGACCGACCTCGGATCGCCCGAGCCCCTCGACGGCAAGAACCCGGACCGGTCCTGAGCCATCGCTTAGCCCATCTTCAAAATAGGGCACGACCTCGTCCGAATCCACCTCTTTGAGTGCGGTATAGGCAGCCCCGCGCATTTGATCACGCATGTCCTTCACCATCACCACGATGAACCCCAGCGCTACCTCTCGGAGGAGGGGAATCTCATCATGCTTGAGCGCGAGCTCTAGCTTGTCGTACTCACCGAGTGCATCTTTGGGATTCGCCAGCTTAAGAAAGGAGTGAATCCTCAGTCGTCGGACGTCCGGGCTGAAATTCTGCTCCTTCTCCAACTTGGCCAACAGATCAATCACCTGTCCGTACTGCTTCTTGTCGTAGGCCTCCTGCGCTTCTTTGGGCACCGATGAAGGTCCGGCAGCCAACACCGGCTGATCGACTCCACTCCACACCGTCAAGCAGGCAACCGTCACCGCAGTGAATAGGCACCAATGACTCCACCGACTGCTCATATTCCATACACCCATCGTCTCGCTACCCCCGTCCTTGCGGCGCAGTGGCCGTCATGCGTTTTCTGTATCCCGGTGGCGCATCAAAATAATAGGCCGGCTGGGGCAACAGTCTAAACCGTTCATACTCAAACGCCCATTCGCGATCCCGGCTGACCAGCTTCAAGACCACGCCTGTCTCCACATCCACCCATTCAAAGAATCGCTCGACTCGACCATGATGGTCGGTTTGAACTTCGAATAACCTGGCAGCGCGACCGGCTGTCGTCGCATCACCGACCAGAATTCGTTCTTGCTCCCCCGGTAAGGCCTGGCTGATCGGGAGCAAATCGTCTGGATCCAATCCGGCCACCAGAATTTCCTTCTGCTGTGCCAGCAGATACCAGCTCTCCGATCGATCCAAACGGATGATTTCGATCGAGGCATACCCACGATCGGTTCGAATGGCATACTTATACTCCAGCCGCAACCGGTCCCCTTTCGCAAACACTTGTGCTTGATATTGCTTCCCTTTGATCTTCTTAACCAATGAACCGGAGAACTCCACCAATGGAGTAGCCACGTCGTCAGCCAGGACATGCCGAGGCATGCTTACCTGCCCCACCCACAGGGCAAGCCAGAGGCCGAGTCCCCACCTCCATGACTTATTACCTAGCTTAATAAACATAAACGTTTAGCATGCCGCTGAAAACTCTATGGACTCGCTAGAACTTCTCTGCTCCACACATGTGGCACAAGAGAAAAAATATTCTCACAGGATGCTCAAAAGGTCTATCCAGCAAGGCCTCGGCGAGTGAAGACCGAAAACGTACCCTCTGAGGCGCACGGTGCGACGAATAAGGAGCACCACGTCTGTGCGCGCCGCCGAGCGGTGAGGGGGCCGGGTCCCCGTTGAGGATTTGAACGACGCGAGAACGCCGCTGGCGGACTGTTTCAACATCCTGTTAGTGCTGATGCTCGACGAGTGGCTGAATGTCGACGGAGTAACCCAGCATGTCTGGACCGAACCGTGGGTTGTCCATCACTTTGAACGCAGAACGATTCCCTTTTGGAGCAAGAAGAGAAAGACGTTCGACCAATGCACCGTCCGGCTGGATCGTGACCATCTTGGTGACACCAGGACCGGTCTGAGGATGCCACACGACCAACTGATAGGTCCCCGGAGGAATGTTCTCAATCGAAAATTTTCCGGCCGAGTCAGTCAACGCATAGTAGGGGTTGTTGACCGCCATCGCCCAACTTTCCATGTATGCGTGAAACCCGCACTGCATATAGAACGTCCGGCGCCCCTTGTTCAGATACACCGGGCCAACCAAAGATTTTCCCGGCGCATGGTTGTGGGTCGCATGGATATCGCCACGGTGGTGCTGCTGATTCATCACCAATGGTGTATTGAACAGCGTGCGCGCGCCGAATTCGAGCGACGTTTCATAGCCTTGGATGTCGTGCATCACGGGATCCATGTTGATCACTTCGACGGCATGCCCGTTTCGTACGATCGTCATGAAGGGGTGGAACTTGCAATCACGCGCCTCGATCAAGGGGACAGATGTTTCAAACGGCTTACCGGCTTGAACCCCTTCGAGCAAGACGATGGCGTCTTGCAAGCCCCCTTGCGGGCTCACGACAAAGTCGTGGAGCAGCCTCCATCCTGAGCCGTTGGAGATACGGCCACAATAGACGGGATCCGGAAATGTGATCAGGTTAAAACCTTTCGGCTCAGGAATCGCCCCCTTCAACTCAACGGTGCCTTCAATCGTCCCGCCATGAGGCACCTCGATCACATCGTAGGCCCAGACGAATGTACCTGAGAATACCAGGCAACATAAAATGACTGCGCCAATCACCGCAGCATGAAAGTCGATGCGAATCATATATCTCTGCATGAGACGATTTCCTTCAGGTTGGAACGAATTTCGGTATCGTACCAAAGGGATCTCTAAAGAAAAAGGGGGAGGCCTTCGGCCTCCCCCTTCTCTTGATTCGTCACGTCCTGCGATCAGCAGGAGGGACGGTCTTACTTCGCTGCGACAGGAATGGCCTGCGCCGGTTGCTCAACCGATGCGCTCTTCAGTCCTGCACCAGCTCCGTGCAAGGGCAGCAGGCGAGTATCGCCTGACGGCAACACACGCACATAGCCCCATTGTCCGGACTGGGAGTACGGCAACCGCTGATTACTATACACATAGTCGCCTGGCAAGCGGTACGGTCCGCCAGCCGAGGGTACAAACGCATCAAGCACTTCAGACCCTGAGAACTCCACCACGCTGATCAGATCAGCGCCGCGCATGAAGGGCTCAATCGGCCACTCATGCTTCTCAACGCTGAACATGCCGTTCTGTTCATTGTTCGCTCCGATCACATGGATGCGCACTGGATCGCCTGCATGCGCTTCGATGAGCGGAGTGGCCGGATCTTCCGGCTTGTCCGCCTTGCACGGCTGGAGCATCCTGCCCAGCGAGCAGCCCTGCTCCTCCCGATACTTATACGGCTCAGACCGGTAGTTGACGCCGGTCAGACCAGCGACGTTCTGCACATACGGCATGAAGCTGGTGCCGATGATGTTATCTTCGTCTTGGAAGAACAACGCCACGTCACGATAGTTCGGACGCATTTCATTCCCCGGCACCGAACGATCAATGATCACGTCGGCAGCCCAGGAGTTCTTGTTGTTGAGATCAGCTCCGGTCTTCGGATCCCGGTACTTGGATCCCTTCGGGCCCACCACCACTGCGCCAAACAAACCGTTGCGGGGGTTGACCATCACGTTACCCCAATCCCACACCAACGATGTGGTTTCACCGGTAAACGGATCCGCGTAGTAGGTATAGGTCCGCTCGGCGCCAGGAACGATCGTCTGATCGCCCGCGTTGTTGCCGATGTTGGCGCCCATTGAATCTTTCGGATCGAAGGCCAACCCAATTGCGGAGAAGGACGCCTTGCTGTCCTTCATCTTGTTCTTCAAATTGACCTTGACGCAATCGCCGACATTCACACGAAGCGTGAGCGGCATCGGGTGCATGCCACCCGCCACCTTCGCAGCATCTTCCTCTAAGGCATAAATCTTGGCCTCGGGATTGCTGATTTGAATCTTTCGTTCAAAGTCCACTTCGATGGACTCCGGCGCCTTCGCATTGAACTTCATCGCAGGATAATCCAAGGCCAGCACATTGAAGTTCTTCACCGGCGCATCAGCCGGACAGACCGGCATGGCCTTGGGAATCTCTCCCTTGGTGGAGAACCCTGACGGCAACTTCTTCAAGTCCGTCTGCTCTTTGTCGTACACACGGATAATACCCCAACCGCCTTCGGAGAACTTCGACGACCGTCCGTTGAAGTGGATGTAATCACCCGCTTGCAACCGTGGTCCACCGGCCTGCGGCACCACGAGATCGTAGCGTTCCGCAATTCCGATGTGCATCGAATTCTTCCGGTTTGCATCGCCGGCATACCGTTCACTCAAGAAGGTATGACCGGAAATGGTCCAAGTCATCGTCTCGTTCATCAACGTATGCAACAGCCGGAATACCATCGTATCTCCGACGTACGCCCTGAGGAGTGGCGTGTACGGATCGCCATGGATCTGGCTGTTGAACGCCTGCGAGACATCCGGATTGGTGGCCAAGCGCTGAGCGATCGGCGCCGCCCGGAAGTTCAAGCCGCTCCCAGTGGTGTGCGTTCCACCGTTCAAGAAGGGCATCGGCGTCATATAGATTTTCTCAGGCATCATGAAGGAAATCGTCTTCCCCGCTTCGAGCGCCACTTCGATCGGCTGCCCTGGAGGATTGCCCGCCGTCACGATGTTCACGGTGTGCGGCACGGTATCGTGCACTTGCACCATCAACTCACGGAAGCTGTTGTTCACCCCATGCCCGACGGGCTCGACGGTGCGGATATCCGCGATCGGACCACTCCGAATCATCTTCCCGGTCTTCGCATCATGATAGGTCGATCCAACCGGCTCAGCGATGAAGGTCCCGAACCCACCATGCGGCCAGGTGGTTGCGCCGAATGCATGGTCGTGCCAGAACACGGTTCCCACATCCGCATCGACCCAGAACCGCTGACGGACGAACTCCACCGTGATGATGTCGTTCGTCGGGTGATCGTTCTTCAGTCCCTTCGTCAAGGTAAGCGTGTTGCCGCTGATTGCCTTGATACGCGAGAGCTCGTTACCCTTCACATTGTCGGCACCGACGAGAATCAGCGTGCCGACATGATATTGGCCCGCATTTTTGACCGATAACGACGTGGCGCCTTTCTTCGCGGCCCCCGTCAACACGGTGTTCATGGGGAGAGGCAATCCCTTTTTGTTCTCCTTCTTCAACATCGTGAACGGACGGACCGACTGCTCATAGGAGAAGCCGGTGATCACGCCGTCGGATGCCTGGTTGTCGAACTGAAGGAAATGCCAATGGGTATTGATCTTCGACGACTGAAAGTTCGTGTAGTCGTCGTCGTCCCATTCGCTGGTCAACATCCAGTCCACGCAATCGTAGATGTTGCCGCGGACAACCAACGGATACTTCAAATCGTCGTTGGCCCGGACCGCGGCCTCTTCTTCATGGAGCACGTAGATCAAACCGTTCGGATCGACCACTGCCGGCTCCTTGCCTTGAGCCTTCGCGATCTTGATCGGCAGCTTGATGAAGTGGACGTTGAAATCCTTCCGTCCTGCATTCTCAGGACAGAGGCTCCAGACGCCATTCTCTCCTGGCTTGGCATTATCCAAACTCTCGTCGCCATTGGCGTCCCGGCGGATCATCTCCAACCAGGGTGCGCCCACGTGGTTCGGGGAGAACATCACCCGCTTGCCAAAATGCGGCGTCAGATGCGGCCAAGCCACCTTGCCGGTCATCACCTCAAACATGATCGGATGCCGCTTGCCCGGATGGGTGGACTTGTACTTGGGATTGTCCGTCGTGCTCTCCTTCTCACTCATTGCACGATTGCCTTCCCAAGCCCAGTCCAACACCGTGGCGTCATAGGATACAAGCTGACCCCTCTCATCGTCCTTGTGGCCAGGCTTGCCCATCGTGGGCATCTGCATCGCGACCCAATCCTTGACCGTGATGGTGGCAGGGTTGGTGGTCCAATTGCTCTTGCCTTTGTCGGTGATCGTGAACTGCTTTCCGAACCAATCGAGAGTCTGGCCAATCAACTTATCCGATGACACGGGGGTCTTGATCCGGCCCTTGCGGTCCGGCAACTCCCGGAGATCCGGCATCACGTCGTTCCGGAGGTCCCCCTGCTGGATCGTGTTGTACACGCGCCAGTAACCCCACATACCCGCCACATAATGGTGCGCGACGTGGCAGTGGAAGAGGAAGTCACCGGCCAACTGTTGACAGAGACCGGAACCACACTCCGTCTCAAGGTCGAGGGCTTCTGAAGGCCCGATGACTTCGACATCGACCCGGTCCGTCTTCGCACGGATCACGGGATACTTTACCGGCCCGTTCATCGCCGTGGCCCAGAGGTTCATGTCGTCGATCGCCCGCGGGCTACGCGGCCAGCGAATGGTTCCACCATGAGGATGGTGCGAGTGGAACACTTCCGATCCACCGTGCACGAGCCGGAACTTGGCCGGATCGCCCATATAGGATCGGGGGATCGTCGGAGAGGGATCGCCGAACGTATAGGAGCTGTACCCCATCGACTCGTCTTCGAACCC
>JBDSKU010000400.1:0-19861 GCA_039916745.1 Nitrospiraceae bacterium | reverse complement strand
GGCCTATCGGGATTTTCTTGCCCATCAAGAGGTGATGAAAGAAGGTCCGGCGGTCGCTGCGTTGGGAGAGATGACACAGCGGCTGACCGAACACATTCCCAACAACCCCTATAAGTTTGAAGTGACCGTAGTGAAGAGTGACGTCATCAATGCCTTCGCCTTGCCAGGCGGGCATGTGGTGGTGTTCACCGGGCTCATGAAAAAAGCGGAAAGCGGTGAAGAAGTCGCGGGGGTCATGAGCCATGAGCTCAACCACGTGCTGCAGCGCCATGGGCTTGAGCGGGTCGTCAAGAGTCTTGGGCTCATGACCGTGGTGGCCATTGTGCTCGGTGATCAGCAGGGCCTCGTCGGGATGATGAAGCAAGTCGGTGTCGAACTGCTCACCCTTAAATTCGGCCGGGAGCAGGAGACGGAAGCGGACGTGACGGGCTTGCAACTGCTTCAGCGGGCGAAGATCGATCCCTCCGGCATGATCAAGTTTTTCGAACGGCTCTCGGAGAAAGACGAGGGGCGGATGGAATGGCTCTCGACGCATCCGATGAGCACCGCCAGGGCCGAGCGTTTGAAAGCGGAGCTGACCGCCCTGCCGAAGAAGTCCCCGGAGCCATTTACGTTCGACTGGAAACAGGTTCAGGCTTCGCTCGGGTCTCAGCCGGTCGTCGCTCCGTGAGCCAGAGGAACACCATGCGGATCGGAGTAATTGCCGATACCCATGGCCTGTTCGATCCGGCGGTTCGACAACACTTTAAAGGGGCTGATCACATCCTCCACGCCGGTGACATTGGCGGCCAGGCTGTGATCGATCAGCTACAGGCCATTGCTCCTGTCACCGCAGTCTGCGGCAACGTTGACGGGTATGAGCAGCGCGGGTTTCCGCCAGAGCTCATCATCGAACTTGCCGGTTGCCGCATCGCGATCCGTCATATTCTGTACAGGGGCGGAAAGCTGACAAAGGATGGACGAGCGTTCCTCCAGGACATCCAGCCGGACCTCTGCATCTTCGGTCATACGCATCAGCCCAAAGTGGAATGGTTCGGCAAGACGTTGCTCTTCAATCCCGGCTCAGCCGGTCCGAAGCGGTTCTCGTTGTCTCGTGGGGTTGGAATATTGACACTTGAGAAGGGGGAGATCGTACCGAGTTTTATTGCGTTAGAGAACGTCTCGGTTCGAGCAGCCAAGAGTCGGCAATCATAAGATGCTCCGAGAAAGGAGGGTACAGATGAAGACACGCAAGTTCCTGAGTCGAATTGTGGCAGGGGTAGTGGTGATCTGTTTTATGACCGTGAGCACGGCTTGTTACGGTCCATTCAACCTGACCCGAACCGTGTATCACTGGAATAGTGGAATCAAAGGCAGCGGCGAGGTAAACGATAAATGGATGAAGGAGTTCGTCTTCTTCGGCATGATCGTTATTCCGGTGTACATGTTTTCGGCGTTGCTGGACGGGTTCATCTTCAACTCCATACAATTCTGGAGCGGGGATAACCCGGTCAAGGCATCGAACTTGGGTAACGATGGCCAGACGAAGGTGGCTCGCCTGGGCGATGCGACGGTGCGATGGACGCCAATGGAAGAGGGCGCGACGGTGATGTATGAGAGAGATGAGATTGTGGAGCGTCGCGCCACGATCGTGCCTGGTACATCCGGCTATCGGCTCGTTGACGAGAGCGGAGCCACACTTGCCGAAGCTCAGTATGACGCTGATGGGACGATCACATTGCTCAATCGCGATTGTCAGGTGGTCCAATGGTGGAACAGGGATCAACTGCGGTCGATTGTTCAGGGCCATGGCACAACCCTGGAGGAGTCTGAGGCCCTCTAGCAGATAGAGGAAGATTCATGGAGTCAGACGTTGGTGCCACGCGTTAGTCTGGCGGACAGGAGTCGACGGCTTGGAAAAAAAATGTGGCACTCTCGAATAGTTAGGCTATAATTGCCGAGTTATTGCTTTATTTCGTGCCCTGGCACTCACCATCATAACATGGAGGAGGATGTATGAAGAAATTACTCATGCTCGGAGTGGTAGGAATGTTTGTCGCCACGCAAGGCGGATTTGCGTTGGCAGCCGGTAATCCAGATACTGGACCAGGCTGTGGTCTCGGCAAGATTGCTTGGGAGAATTACCCACACCAGAAGGTCATTGGTATCCAGACTATGGAAGCGACCACGAATGGACTCATGGGCAACCAGACCTTCGGGATCAGCAGCGGCACCTCCGGCTGCACCAACGACGGCAAGTTCTGGGCGGAACAGAAGGTCAATGCCTTCGCATCGTTGAATTTTGAAAATCTTGCTCAGGATATGGCTCAGGGACAGGGCGAACATCTCGCCTCGCTGGCTACGTTGATGGGAATTTCAGCGGCTCAGCAGCCGGCATTTTTTGCGATGACGCAGGAAAAGTATGCCTCGCTCGTTGCGGCAGGAGAAACCTCTCCCGTTGCCCTTGTGAAGGCGTTGAACGAGGCCGTGGCCACGAACCCAATGTTGGCCAAGGTTTCTGTAAAGCAGTAAGGTTATCTCGTGGGGTTCCGGTTGCATCAGCTGGAACCCCACGGGCCTTTCCGATTCCCTCCCCTTCTTCTCCTTGTTTCCTGTCTGGTCTTTCTCGGTGCGAGCTCCAGCTGGGCCATTATAGCTCCTGATACTCTCTATCTTAATGAACTCATTGGCCGCGCAGAGGCCATGCATCTTGCCGACGAGCGTGAATGGCAGGTCTTGCTGCATTATCGCCGTACGCTTTTCGGTGGGACCGAGAGCATGCAAGACGATCCGGGATTTTTTATGGCTCCAGGGGGCAAGACAGATCCCCAGGCTGAGTTGGCTGCGACGCTGAGTGCGTTTTTTTCAGATGAACTGGTCGGGAGGTCAAAGCAGTCGGCACAATGCGCGTTTGTCGCACGGTATCACTGGCTGAACGAGAAGCTTCAGTTCGACGCAACCAGACTTCCCCCACAGCCCTGCGAACGGTTCACGCGCTGGTACGACGAATTCAATGCCGCCGCGATCACCGTCATTTTTCCATCAGGATTCATGAATAACCCGTCTTCCATGTTCGGCCACACATTTCTACGAGTTGATGGGAAAGAGCAGACGCCGCAGACACGCATTCTCGCCTACACAATCAACTACGCGGCACAATTGCCCGCTGATGCCGGGGTGGAATATGCCGTCAAAGGTATCTTCGGCGCCTATCCAGGCTACTTCTCAACGATTCCCTATTACCTCAAAGTGCAGGAATACCGCGACATCGACAATCGGGATATTTGGGAATACCGGTTAAATCTGACGGCCCCGCAAGTGCGGCGGCTCTTGATGCATACCTGGGAATTAGGGAACGCCTATTTCGACTACTTTTTCTTCGGCGAAAACTGCGCGTATCATATTCTATCTCTTCTTGAGGCCGCCGAACCGTCGATCCATTTGCTCGATCGGTTTCCGGTCTACACCATTCCCATTGATACCGTTCGGCTCGTACGCGAATCGGGACTAGTCGGCGAGGTCGTATCCCGCCCATCCAGAAGCACGTTGGTGCGGCGCAAGCGAACGTCAATGTCGGCTGACGAGCGGGTCTGGCTCGATCGCCTGATTCGAAATCCCGCCAATCTGCAGTCAGAGGGTTTTCGTGCGCTGCAACAAGACCGACAAGCCTTTGTATTGGAAACCGTGTCGGACTACCTGCTCCAGCATAGTGCAGCCGGGGGAGAGGAGGGCTCCCCATTTCGAGAGAAGAATCGGACGATCCTTCGTGCGAGAAGCGAATTGAAAGTGGCGCCGCGCGATCTGCAGATCGAGCCCTATGTCAAACAGCCTGATCTGGGTCATGGGACCAGTCGAATCGGGATCGGGGCCGGATGGCGCAACCATCGCGGGTTTGAAGAAGCCAACATCCGCGCCGCTTACCATGACTTGCTGGATCCTGAGCCGGGTTTCACGCCGGATGCACAAATAGAAATCATGTCCCTGTCGTTGCGACATTACCACGACCAATCGCAGGCCCGTGTCGAGAGGTTCAGTCCGATCAACATTGTTTCTCTGGCCCCGATTGATTCTCTCTCGCAGCTGCCTTCCTGGAAGGTGAATGTCGGGATGCAGACGATCAGGCACAATGGGTGCGAACTATGCAGTAACGGCGTGGCAAATGTAGGTTTCGGTGCTGCGGCAGAAACGGCGCTGTTCAAGCGCGAAGTCTATTTTGCCTTTGCCGAGGCCGAAGCCAACTACAGCAGAGCCTACGAAGAGCGGCATCGGATTGGAGGCGGCGGGACGGTGGGGATGTTGGTCGACGCCACCGATCGCTGGAAGCTGATGCTGTCGGGCTCCTACCTGCGCTATGCGCTCGGGGACAAGTCCGACGATATCCGCTGGTATGCCGGATCGCGTTATACGCTCTCGCAGAATTGGGCATTGCGGGCGGAATATAACCACCGCGACCGGGACAATGACCTGGTCTTCTCCGTCCAAGCCTTCTTCTAATCGGTCGCACCCCCTTGCCCGTACCCGAGAGTCCTGCTACAAGAGTGCCAACCACGGGTTGCCAGAGGCCCATCATGAGCGTCGGTACAGACCCATCCGGTGAGCGGCCCCTATCCCAGGTGCCTATGGTGCCTGTCGCGCCCCATCCTCCCTTGCGCCGATACTATTCCGAGGACGAGAAACGGCAAGTGTTTCTGAACGAGCTGTTCGATCGGACGGCCTATCAGTACCGCAATATTGAGATCGCGACCGGATTCGGCTCCGGGCTCTGGTATCGGAAAAAAGCGCTCCGGGAAGCAGGGCTGAAACCCGGGATGCATGTGCTCGATGTCGCATGCGGCCCTGGCTTGGTCTCGCAATGTGCCCGGGCGTTGGTTGGCCCATCCGGGAGCGTGATTGGTTTGGACCCGAGCATCGGAATGTTGCGGGAGGCACAAAAGAGCCCTTGCCGGAGTTTTGTTCGAGGGATAGGAGAACAGCTGCCCTTTCCCGATCAGAGCTTCGATTTTTTGAGCATGGGCTATGCCATGCGCCATCTCTCGGATCTGAGAACTGCGTTTGCTGAGTATCGGCGTGTACTCAAGCCAGGAGGGATTGTGCTGCTGTTAGACATCTGCCGGCCTCGCTCTCCGATGCTGCTGGCTCTCTCGCGCTTTTACATAAGAACGGTTATGGGCATTGCGTTTACCGCTTCGACCGGGAATCGGGACATGAAAACATTAATGGCCTATTGGTGGGATACAACCGAGTTCTGTGTCTCGCCGGAGACGATCCTCGGCGCGTTACGGGAGGTCGGACTGACCGATTGTTCGTTGCACGAGATATTCAATGGACTCTTGCGGGATTACCGGGCAGTGAGAATCTAGGATGGATATGGAACATTCAGAATCAAGGCCGCTTGAGCAAGAGGTGTCGACGCTGATCGTCCAGACACTCAAGCTGAAGATCGATCCGGCTACGATCCAGCCTGAAGCCGTGTTGTTTGGAGACGGGCTCGGCCTCGATTCGATCGACGCGTTGGAGCTCTCGCTGGCGATTTCACAAACGTACGGCTATCAACTCAAGTCGAGCGATCCAGACATCAAAGCGATCTTTTCCTCCCTACGGGCGTTGGCCAACGCGATTGTGAAGAACCGTACGAAGTGACCGCCGGTGGGCCATGCACGATACCCCTTTGATCGGCCCCTATAGTCCGGACGATGTGCTGGCCTGGGAGCCGGATGGTTCACGCACGGCGCGGCAGTTCTTATCCGACGTTGCTCGACTCGCCGAGTCCTTGCCCGATCGGCTCACGGTCATCAATCTCGCAACGAGCCGCTACGAATTTCTGGTGGGATTTGCCGCGGCCATTCTCCGGCGGCAGTTGACGTTGCTGCCTCAAAGCCGGGCGGTCCAGACCCTTCGCCGCATTGCCGGCGATTATCCCGAGAGTTATGCCCTGACCGATCGTGACGATACGATCGACGGGATCGAATCTGTCTCGATGCAACATCTACAAGGCTTGGCTCCCTGGCCGGACGAGATTCCCCGAGTCCCGTTGAATCAAGTCGTGGCGATCGCATTCACCTCCGGGAGCACAGGTCAGCCGATGCCCAACAAGAAAACGTGGGGGGCGTTGACATCCGTGGCTCACGCAACCGGATCCAGGCTTGGCATCAAAGGCGGCGATCGCGCCTCGGTGGTGGCCACCGTTCCGCATCAACATATGTTTGGACTCGAAGCGTCCGTCATGTTGCCCCTCATGCATGGATTGCTCATGCATGCCGGGCGACCGCTGTTCCCGGCCGACATCCTGAGCGCCTTGGCTGACGTGGAGGGGCGAAGGATTCTCGTGACCACACCCTTGCATCTTCGCGCCTGCATGACCGAAGGCGTGAGAATGCCACAGGTCGGACTGATCCTCTCCGCCACCGCTCCCCTTTCTCAGGGCTTGGCTCATGAAGCTGAACGGCACTTTCACACCGAGGTGCACGAAATTTTCGGATTTGCCGAAGCCGGCAGCGTCGCGGAGCGACGAACGACAGCAGGCGATTCCTGGCGGCCCTTAGACGGAGTGCGGCTTCAATCCAGCGAGGCGGGGTGGATCGTAGAGACGGACTACCTTCCCGTTCCGGTCCGGGTGCCGGATCGCATTACCGTCGATACGCAAGGGCTGTTCGTCGTGCATGGTCGGGAAGCAGACCAGATCAATGTTGCCGGCCATAGGGTATCGCTCGGCGACTTGAATCAAAAACTGCTGGAGGTCGAGGGGGTGCAGGACGGTGTCTTCTATCTGCCCGAGGAAGGATCCGATTTTGTCACCAGGCTGATGGCCTTTGTCGTGGCTCCTGGAAAAACCAGCGAAGAGATTCAGCGCGTGCTACGGACCCACATCGATCCGGTGTTTCTCCCGCGTCCGTTGGTCTGTGTGCCCAGTCTGCCTCGCAATGCCACCGGAAAATTACCACAGGAATCGGTACGTGAGCTGGCCCGGCAATGGCTGGCAGGGCAGGACCATGGTACATGAGCGGGTGCTCTCCATCGGCCATGATCATCCGTCGCTGGCGGGGCATTTCCCCGGCTATCCTGTCGTGCCTGGCGTGGTGCTGCTGAACGAAGTGCTCGACACTCTGCGTCGGGGATCGGCTGCTTCATTGGTGGTAAAGGGCCTGCCGATGGTGAAATTTTCTTCTCCGCTCAGACCGGGCGAGGTTGTGACCATCCGCGTGGATGAAGAGGAAGCCGGAGGGGCCACATTTTCTTGCCGGGTGGATGCGCGCCTCGTGGCGTCCGGCGCTATCGAGTTCATGCCTGGCGCAACGGCGCACATGGAACGGGCGTGAGCCTCGCCTGGCAACAGCAGCAGGAGCGCGGAAGCCGGACGGCCATCCGGTTGATGGCCTGGATCGCGCAATCGCTCGGCCGTCCGACCGCTCGGGTCCTGCTCCATCCGATCTGTCTCTACTTTCTACTGGCGTCAGGGTCTGCCCGCAAGGCGATCACGCGATTTCGTGAGAGGCTGTTTGGTCGGCCGGTCGGGTGGTGCGATCTCTATCGCCATTACCGTGCCTTCGCCTCAACGATCCTTGACCGGGTCTATTTTCTGCGCGGGCGGTTCGATCTGTTCGATATTCAGATCCATGGATTAGAGGTATTGGATCGGGAGTTGGCGAAAGGCCATGGTTGTGTGCTTCTGGGGTCGCACCTTGGAAGCTTTGAAGTGGTGAGGGCCGTAGGACTATCTCGTCAGCACATCGAGATTCGCGTCCTGATGGATGAGCAGAACGCGCCCTTGATTCGTCATCTGATTCAAGAGTTGAATCCCGCCGTTGCTGAGACGGTCATTCAGGTTGGTGGAGCCGGCACCATGCTGCAAGTAAAAGAATGTCTGGATAGAGGCGGCGTAGTCGGAATCATGGGCGATCGTGTGATGCAGAACGATCAGTCGCTTGCCTGTACCTTCTTGGGGGGACAGGCCAGGTTTCCGACCGGAGCGATACGATTGGCCCGCGTCGTCCATGCTCCGGTGGTCCTGTTCTTCGGGCTGTACCGGGGGGGAAACCGCTATGAGGTGTATCTCGAATCCTTTAGCGAAGGGATGGCGCTGTCGCCCGATCAGCGAGCCATCGATCTACAGCAGTGGACGCAACGGTATGCCGATCGTCTTGAAGCATCTTGCCGCCTCGCGCCGGACAATTGGTTTAACTTCTATGAATTTTGGAACGATAAGCAGTAACAGGATGCTGAACATGTCCGCCAGCGTCGTTCTCGCATCGTTCAGATCCTCAACGGAGACCCGGCCGCCTCACCACTCGGTGGCGCGCACAAACTTGGCGCTCCTTATTCGTCGCACCGTGCGCCCCAGCGGGTACGCCTCCGGTCTTCACTCGCTGCGGCCTTGCTGGACGAACCTGTTGAGCATCCTGAGGATCATTATCCTAGGAATGCTTTCACTGATCGGCTCTCTGGCAACAGCCGGTGAGAATGTGCCGTCTTGCAGCGGCCATTCAAGGAGCGCCTGGACGGTTGAGCAGGTCGTGGCCTCGCTGAAAGAGGGTCGGGAGCCCTCGGTATCGTTTGAAGAAGCGACATATTCGTCCTTGCTGACCGAGCCCTTGATCGTGCGCGGTCTATTGCGTTTCACGCCCCCGTCGACATTGGAGAAGGAAGTGCTGGAGCCGTACCGGGAACGGTACCTCATTGAGGGAGACCGGGTGACCTTCGAGAGTGAACGCAAGCATGTGAAGAAAACCATTTCACTGGAAGACTATCCGGCCTTACGCAGCTTTGTCGAAGCCTTTCGGGCGACGCTCACGGGCGATGTGGCCCAGCTCAAGAAAGTGTACGAAACCACCGTTGACGGTACCAGCCGACAATGGACATTGCTGCTCCGTCCCTACGATCCGGCCGGAAAATCCATGGTCGACTATCTGCTGTTGTCCGGGTCCGAAGGGCGCCTGACGACCATCGCCATTCGAGCACCGGATGGCGACCGCTCGGTGATGACGCTTCGCCGGGGACCATCCAAATGAAAGCCGCCTGGTGGCCAGTTCTCGTCTGGGTTGCCCTCATCGCCGGTGCAGTCTGGTTCACTGGAACCCGTCTGTCTGTCCATAGCGAACTGGGTGACCTGCTTCCAGAAGGCATCACGGCGACGCAACGGTTGTTGCTGACGCAGGTGCGCTCGGGCTTGGCCGGTCGGATGTTGCTGCTGGCCATCGAGGGGGCGCCGCCGGATGAACTGGCCAGGCTCAGCAAGACGTTGGGCGAAGGGCTGCGAGCGCATACCCAGATCGATTTCGTGGGCAACGGCATGCAGGCCTTGTCGCTCGAAGAACGGCAGGTCTTGTTTCGCGCGCGCTATCTCCTGAGCCGGACGGTGAGCGCCGAGACCTTTTCTGCCGATTCGCTGCATGCCGCTCTTGAGCAACGGCTCGATGAACTACGCTCTCCTCTGGCTTCGATGATCAAAGCCTATATTCCGACCGATCCAACCGGAGAGTTTCTCGGGATCCTCCAATACTGGTCCGGATGGGAATCGCCGGCCACGCATCGCGGAGTCTGGATGTCGGTTGATCATCAGCGCGCCTTGTTGGTCGTCAAAACCAAAGCCGCGGGGTTCGATGCCGATGCGCAGGAAACGATTCAACGGGATATCCGGGCGTCGTTTCATCGGGTGGCCGATGGGCCATCACCTTCCGCCAGGTTATTGATGAGCGGCCCAGGGGTCTTTACGGTCGAGATCCAGCGGACGATTGAGCGGGAAGTCTGGTGGCTTTCGGCCGTGGCGGCTACGCTGGTCTTCCTCTTTCTTTACGCCAGCTATCGATCTCTGACCCTGGTGCTTCTCAGTCTGATTCCGCTCTCAAGCGGGATTCTGGCTGGTATGGTCGCGGTGCATAGTTGGTTCGGCTTTGTGCATGGCATTACATTAGGATTCGGGATCACGCTGCTCGGTGTGGTTGACGATTACCCGATCCATTTATTCAGCCATCTGAACAAACAGGCCTCTGCTCGCGCGACCATGCGGGCGATCTGGCCGACGATGCGGCTCGGGGTGCTCACGACCGCGATCGGATTTTCCTCCCTGCTGCTGGCCGGGTTTCCCGCGTTGGCGCAACTGGGACTCTTCGCTCTGGCAGGTTTGGGCACTGCCGCGTTGGTGACTCGATGGGTCTTGCCGGTCTGTATCCCAACCGGTTTTGTTCCACGGGAGATCCGGACCGATCTGCTGAGGACAATGGCGTATGTGTCTCAGGCGAAGATGGTGGTGCCGGTGGCCGTCGTCCTTGCGGCAATCGTGATGATATGGTCAGATACGCCATTGTGGGAAGAGGATCTGGCGAAGATTAGTCCGGTATCGGAGGAGAAGAAGCAACTCGACCAGCAGTTGCGTCGTGCGCTCGGCGCGCCGGATATGCTGGATCTCCTGGTGATCGAAGCGGCGACGCAAGAAGATTTGTTAGAGCGGAGTGAAGCGGTGATGCCACAACTGGATCGTCTTCGAGCAGCAGGCGCCTTGGAGGGATACGATCTGGTGTCGCGCTACTTGCCCAGCCAGCGTGTGCAGCGAGAGCGGCAGCAGGCCTTGCCAAATTCTGTTGATTTGAAGGACCGGCTCGGTGAGGCGGTGAAGGGATTGCCGTTTGCGCCAGGCCTGTTCGAACCATTCCTGGACGAGGTCGAGGTGGCTCGGAGCCAACCATTGGTCGATCGGGACCTGTTCCGTGGCACGCCGTTAGGCCTGAAGATCGAGGCGTTGATGCTGGAAGATCACGGACGATGGGTGGCCGTTGCCCCGCTGCGCGGCGTCGTCGATCGACAGGGGTTGCAGGCGGCAGTGGCTGGCTGGGGTGATTCGGCGGTCGCGTATGTGGACCTCAAGGAAGAGTCCAGCCGGCTGATGAGAGACTATCGCAACAGAACGGTGCAGTTGCTTGGGTGGGGAACGATCGCCATTGCGGGGGCCTTAGCCATCGGATTGAAATCGCTTTCCCAGCTCTGGCGTGTGCTGGTCCCGATTATCGCCGGGCTCATCGCCGTGGTGGGCATTCTCAATCTGTCCGGTGAATCGCTCTCCCTGTTTCATGTCGCGACGTTACTCCTGGTGGTCGGCTTGGGGCTCGATTACGCGCTGTTCTTCAATCGTGTGGAGGACCAAGGTGAGGAACGGCAGAGGACAGTCTTTGGGTTGCTGGTCTGTAGCACCACGACCGTTCTGGTGTTCGGGGTACTCGCCTGTTCGAGCATTCCTGTGCTGCATGCGATCGGCCTGACGGCAGCCTGTGGGTCGTTGACCTGTTTGCTCTGTGCAGGATTCTTAGCCGGGCAGGATTCCCATGTCAGCTAACGTGCAACCGATCACTCCCTTGACCCTGACGGCCTATACCCTCGTCACAGCCAACGGCCGTGGGGTGGGACCGGTTCTTCAAGCTCTGCGCGGGCGGCGGTCGGGATTGAAACCCTGCGACTTCGAAGACGTCACGCTCAAGACCTACATTGGACGCGTCGAGGGCCTTGAGGATTTTTCGCTCGGCAATGAACTGGAGCGATTCGATTGTCGCAACAATCGGCTGGCCTGGCTCGGCCTGCAGCAGGATGGGTTCATGGTCGCGGTGGCGGAAGCGAAGCAGCGCTATGGTGCCCACCGTGTCGCCGTCGTCATGGGGACCAGTACCTCAGGCATTCTGGAGACGGAACATGCCTATCAGGCCAGGAACCAAGCCGGTTCGCTCCCGGACTGGTATACCTCGCGTTATCGCTATACCCACAACATGTTTTCTCTGGGCCACTTTGTGCAGGCCTGTCTCGGGTTGCGCGGGCCTGCCCTGGTGGTCTCGACGGCCTGTTCCTCCAGCGCGAAGGTGTTCGCGACGGCCGATCGTTTGTTGCGAGCGGGTCTCTGCGATGCCGCCATCGTCGGCGGCGTCGACAGCCTCTGCTTGACCACCCTGTATGGGTTTTCGGCGCTGCAGCTGCTCTCGGCTGCTCCCTGCCGTCCCTGCGACGAAGATCGCGATGGATTGTCGCTGGGCGAGGCCGCGGGGTTTGCCTTGCTGGAATCCAGCGAGCGGGTCAGCAGACGTGGAGCGGTGGCGCTCCTCGGATACGGCGAGAGCACGGATGGCTATCACATGTCGCATCCCCATCCGGAAGGTGCCGGTGCCATTCGCGCAATTCGGGATGCGCTGGTCCGGGCCGGGCTTCGCCCTGAAGACATCGAATATGTGAATTTGCATGGGACGGCCACAAGGGCCAACGACTCAGTCGAGGATAAAGCCGTCTACAGTATGTTTGGCGCGCGGCCGGCCTGCAGTTCAACCAAAGGCTGGACCGGCCATACGTTAGGTGCCGCCGGCATCACCGAAGCGGTTATTTCCGCGCTGTGCCTCACAGAGGGATTGATTCCTGGCACGCTCAATTGTGCGCGCGTCGATCCCTCGTTGAAGAGTCGAATCCTTCGTGAAAACCAGATCGGCTCGCTCTCCTGCGTGGCGAGCAATATTTTCGGGTTCGGCGGGAATAACTGCAGCCTAATCTTGGGAAAGTTGTGATGAAGGTTGCGATTCAGGGCATCGGCCTTCTTGCCCCTGGTCTCGCCGGTTGGGAGATAGGTCGTGCCGTGCTGGCCGGTCATGGTTCGTTTCAACCGGGTGCGATGCCCGATCCTGAAGCGGCGCTGTTGCCTCCGAACGAACGGCGGCGGAGCAGCGACTGTGTCCGGTGGGCGGTGCAAGTCGCACAAGAAGCGATTGCCCAATCGGGCCTGGATCCCCGTGAGGTGCCTACGGTCTTTGCGTCTTCGGGCGGCGAAATGGGAGTACTCGATACCCTCTGCCGCAGCCTAGCCACTCCTGAGCGGGTCATTTCCCCTACCCTCTTTCATCAATCGGTCCACAATACGCCGTCCGGTTATTGGGGAATCGCCACAACCTGTCAGCAGTCGTCGACGGCACTTTCCTGCTATGACGACTCGTTCGCGGCTGGTCTGCTGGAAGCCGTGACCTTCGTCTCTGTGGAGCAACGTCCGCTGTTGCTGGTTGCGTACGATCTGGTCGTGCCTGCTCCGCTCAACGAAGCGCGTCCGATCGCGGCGGGTTTTGCCGTGGCCCTCGTGCTCGCTCCGCCGTCGGACGCCGCGCTCGCCACCATGCAGCTGCACCTCACAGAGACAGATCAAGAACCGGCGAGCAATCTGCAAGACCTTGCATTGGAGCGCGTGCGACTGGACAATCCTGCGGCCCGCTCGCTGCCGCTCTTGAAAGCGCTTGCCACCGGCGGTTCGGAGAGGGTGATCGTGAGTCTGCTCGAGAGTCAGCAGCTCCTGCTGGAAATCGAATCATGCCGCCATTGACCAAAGAAGAACTGAGCACGTTCCTTCCCCATGCCGGGGCGATGCGGCTGATCGATCTCGTGGAGTCCTGGGATGCCACGACGATTCGATGCTGTACACGATCGCATCGCGATGTGGCGAATCCGCTGCGGCAAGGCGGGTGCCTCGATGCGGTGACCGGGCTGGAATATGCGGCACAGGCGATGGGGATCCATGTGGGGCTTCTGAATCGAGAGCGGTCTACGGAGGGGCTGATCGGCTATGTTGGCGGGGTGAAGGATGTGGTGTTGTCGGTAGACCGTCTCGACGACTGTCCAGGGGAACTCACGATTGCGGCCTCGCGTCTGTTCGAAGGCGGCGATAGTTTCATGTATCAGTTTGCGATTTCATCCGGAGGCCACAACATGATGACGGGACGGGCCTCGATATTTTTAAAGCGCGAGCCATCATGATGCGGAAACGCGCCCTCGTGACGGGAGGCAGTGGTGTCATCGGTTCGGCCATCGCCGAGCGACTGGCGGCGGATGGATATGCCGTCATCGTGCATGCCCATCGGCATCCTGAATCGGCTGAGCAGGTGGCAGCAAAGATTCGGAGTAAAGACGGATTGGCGTCGGTTGTCTGTTTCGACATGACCGATGAGTCTGCCACGCGGCAGGCCCTGGATGCGCTGCTGAAGGATGGGCCGATCCAAGTCCTCGTCAACAATGCTGGAACCCACGACGATGCGCCGATGGCAGGAATGTCTCGCGAACAATGGACGAGGGTCATCGATCTCTCGCTGAACGGATTCTTCCATGTCACGCAGCCGCTGTTGCTGCCGATGATCGGGACCCGCTGGGGGCGGATCGTTTCGATTTCGTCGCTGGCCGGGGTGACAGGCAACCGTGGACAAAGCAACTATGCTGCCGCGAAGGCGGGCCTGCATGGAGCCAGCAAGTCGTTGGCAATCGAGGTGGCGTCACGAGGTATCACCGTCAATGTGGTGGCTCCCGGTTTGATCGAATCGCCCGCGACAAGAGATTCGTTCAAGGCGGAGCAGGTCGCTACGTTGGTGCCGATGAAACGAGTGGGCACAGCAGATGAAGTTGCGGCGCTTGTGTCGTTCCTTGCGTCCGAGAGCGCCGGTTATATTACCGGCCAGATCATCGGTGTGAACGGAGGCATGGCATGACCGCGCCGCGCGACCTCGCCCCTTCATACTGGGTCGTGATCCCGGCGTACAATGAGGCGGAAACGGTGCGTGAGGTGGCGATGCGCGCGCGGCAGCAATGTCCGAACGTCATCGTCGTGGACGACGGCTCAAGCGACGGCACGGCCCGTGCCCTGGCCGGTCTGGATATCACCCTGATACACAATGAAGAGAACAGGGGAAAGGCCGGGAGCCTCCAGCGCGGATTCGAGCATGCCTTGGCCCACGGAGCCGTCTGTATCATCACGCTCGATGCAGACGGGCAACATGCGCCGGAAGAGATCCCGATCTTCCTTACGGCTTCCGTGAATGCCCCCGATGCGTTTCTTGTCGGAGTCCGCCCGCGAGACAAGCGAAAAACGTCATTCTGGCGATATGGCGCGAATCGTGTTGCGGACTTTTGGATTTCATGGGCCGCTGGTCGACTCATTGAAGATACGCAATCCGGGTTCCGGTTGTATCCCGCGACATTGTTGAGAAACATTGATCTCGCACATGGGAAGGCGCGAAGCTTCGTGTTTGAAAGCGAAGTCCTGATTGAAGCGAGTCGAGTGGGCACTCCGATCAACATGATCGCAGTCGGAGTCGCGCCTCGGATGGGTCCAAGACCCAGCCATTTCAGGCCGGTGTATGACATCGCGAAGATTACGCTCATGGTAGCCGCGAGGTTGCTCTCGCGAGGGATGTATCCGGCAGGTTTGTATCGTGTGGTCAGGGAGTGGATCGGTCCTTCGTCGGTGAAGGGCCTTTCGCGGAACGACAAGCTTGCCAAGTCTTCACGTAAATAACGAATTGTCGAGGATGGAAAGGGCGCGGAAAGATTCCCTCTGCCGCAGACATGCAGCAGAGGGTGAAGTGTCTTACATTCCGGCTGCAGCAAGCCGGCCCTTGATGGCGTTATCAAGATTCTGAATCCAACTGCTATATGCCTTGTGGATGGTTTGCTTCTCGGCGTCGTAATTCAAGTTGACGCTATCTTTATAAGTGAGACTGTACGTTTTGGTATCGTAGACGATATCGACGATGGCGGTATGGCTGCGAGCGTTTTGTGTGGCGACGATATGGCCGGGCTTGGTCACGACCATGATCCATCTGAGTCCAATCCCGGCATCGACGATGGCTTTGCCAACTTGCTCTAAGGTGAGTTCTTTACCCGTCGACGTGGCAATCGTCGCGTCCTTGACGTTGTAGATTTGTCCACCGCCTCGACAGCCTGCCATCACTGCGAGGACCACACAGGCCACCACTACTCCGGATACCAATTGCTTCATCGCTGTCTCTCCTTTCGATAGGCCCGGTTCGACTGAAAACCTTCTGCTCTTAATCCCACTGGCGGCCTCAAGTCAAGTTCACGCGCCGGAGCCTCCATCATATGCGTGGGGGCATATCCGCGTTCGAGGACATGGTCGATCAAATCTTCGACCAGCGAGAGGTTGGCCGGGCACATGCCCTTCTGGTTCCACTTGGACATGGCGGCAGGAAAGATCTGATGCTTTGCGAGTACGAATTCCGAGGGATGACAGTAGAAGACCAGATGGCGTGAACGGCGACCGATCCAGCGAATCATGCGTTGAATTATCGGCAGGCCGAGCGTGCGTAGTGTCGCCAGGTTGATCGGAAACAGGCAGGAGGAGGGAGGGACTTCGGTCAAGGGCCCTTCACCGGGTGTCGTCAAGTTTTCTCGTGATGGCCGATAGGGATCTCGGGGAGCCCAGAAGTATTTCAGATAGTGGACTCGTCCAAGCCCCATGTCGAATCGCCTGGCCGGAACGGAAGAGTCGCATCGATAGCCTTCGTGTTCGAGGGCGCGGAGCGTGGTTTCACCGATCGAGAGGTTGGGCGCGCGGAATACGACCGGACGAATACCGGCGGCGTGCTCGACCGCCTCGGTGGCGCGGCGGATCCATTCCCGTTGCTGCTCGTAACTGGCCGTGCGGAAATCTTCATCGTTCTCCAGCCCGCCATGGGCCCATCCATGCGTGCCTAATTGGTGTCCGCGGTCGTGACAGTCTTTGACCAAATGCGGATAGGCTTCCGCGAAGCGTCCCGCGAAGAAGATGGTGCCCTTGAGCTGGTAGCGATCGCAGAGGCTGAGGAGCAGTTCGAGTCCTGAATGGGAACCGGGCACCCAATCGCAGTCGATCGTAAAGCAAAACTGCGGGGGAGCGATCGCGCCATGTCCGTTTCTATCGACGGCATGGAGATGAGTGGCACGACTCCTGAACATTATGAATGGCCCCCGAGCATGATGGGGAGACGAGACGGTCGTTGAAAAGACGATGCAGGATATCGCATGGATGGAATCAGTCCGAGGTGATGAGCCCTTCGATTTCAACCAGCAGTTCCTTGCGACAGAGCTCTCCTTGAAGAAATAGAACCTGTTTCGAGGATAACGGGAAGTTGCAGAGGGCTTCGCGGACCTCGGATAGATGGGCTGCATCCCGCACATAGACTTTGTACAGGGCCGCGCTCTGTGGTCCTGTGAAATGCCTGTGGGCTGCGTCTTCAGCATGAGGGAGCAAGACCTTGAGGTTCTGAATCGTTTCGAGCGTCTGTTTCTTTGGAAGTCCCATATGTTGGCTGGTATGTCCGACCACGCTTGCAGTTCCGGCAATATAGAGTTGCGAGTGGGTCTCAGATCGAGACAGGGTCGCCCGCGCGAAGGACGGACTCCGGGGTCCGTAATCTTGGGGATACTCGTAGGCATGGACTTGCCTGGGATTCCCGAGGTGCGTCGCAGGAAGGGTTCCCGCAATGAAGTAGATCTGCAAGGGGCCCGATCTGGTGCCCACGGCGGTGCCTGCGGGAAGTGAGTGAGGGAAGCCAGGCAGCATGCCTGCAAGGGCACGGTGCCGGCCCAGGCAAAATCCCTGATAGCGCTCAAGCCCGTTGGCGAAGCCATTGATGTCGGGAAAATAGTTCCAGATCCGCCACATGTGGTGGTAGGACAAGTCTTGCATGCAAGAGAACAACCGGCGATAGGCGCGCTCCGTCACGGTTTCGATCGGTTGTCCTGGCTGTTCATCAAGGGTCACGGTTCCAAAGAGAACGTTTCCGCTGGCCGAGGCTGAAAACCCTTCGTCACGATAGGTCTTGATCTGGTCCGTTGTGCTCCACACTTCGAGCCGAGAGGGTCCGGCGAGCTCCGGGAGGTCGAGGTGAATGACGGGACAGGGAAAGGTCTCGTGCACTTGGCTGCCAAACGAGACGATGGCAAGCGGGTTCACGTGATGGGTCTTCAGCCAAGAGCTCACCTGTGCCGTCTCAAGAAAGTCACAGCGGGGCAGCGCCGGTGAGGCTGAGAGCGAAGGGTCTCTTCGGGAGGCCGTCTGAGTCTGACTCTGTCCCACGTGGCGGCTCCTGTTGATGGACCTAGGACGGTTGCTTGACGGCGTAATCCTGCAGCTCGGTGACCGTCATGGCCGTACCGAGTTTTCTTCGCCGGAAGACGGTCCAATTTTCTTTCCAATTCAACATGAAACCGATGTAATAGCAAACCTTAAAGAGGAAAAGTGGGAACCGCGCCCGTCGTTGTTCGTACACGTCCCCCGCCAACAACGACAGGACTGCGCGCTCGATTTTCGCCGGCCTCCTGGTCGAGACGAAGAGCGATTGAAAGGCCGGCTGGGTAAAGCGGTGGATAAACCACGAAAACGTGTTGATGCCTCGCCGTACCATCCGCTCGAATTCGCGGAGCCGTTGCGCATAGTCCGGTGAATGGCGCAGGTGAGCCTCGACGACTTTCGCGCCGAGCAGGGCGCTGTTCAGCGCCAAATGGACGCCGCTGGAGAACATCGGGTCGATGAAGGCGAAGGCATCGCCGACCATGAGGAAGCCGTTCCCCGACATGGTCTCTCGCCGATAGGAAAAGTTCGCCGCCGCATAGACGGGCGTGAGAAGTTTTGCCTGACTCATCCGCGTAGCAATCCGGGGGGATTGCCTCAGGGTGGCCAGGAGGAATTGATCGAGGGGAGTCGTGCGAGATTTGATGTAGTCAGGCCAGCAGACGACTCCGACGCTGGTGGTTCCATCTTTGAAGGGGATCAGCCAGCACCAGCCGTGATCGAGCCAGCCGACTGTGATGTTTCCTTCGTCTTTGCCCGGCAACCTGCCGACGCCCTCAAAGTGACCGAAGATGGCGGCGCTGTTATGGGTCTGGCTGCGTTGTTTTCCTCCCAGTTGTGCGGAGAGAAACGTGTCGCGCCCGCTCGCATCGACTACGAATCTGGTTTCCCAGGCCATGGGATTTCCGGTCTTGTCTTGCGCATGCACAATGGATGTCGTCCCTGGACGAAACTCGACGCGCTCGGCTCGAATGCCTTCATGGACCTGCGCGCCTTTGGCGACGGCATTCTTCAGGAGGATGGCGTCGAATTCGGACCGTTTGACCTCAAAGGCATAGGGCTGGGATTCATCGAGGGCTTTGGAAAAATAGAACATCTGCGTCCGGCCATAACGATGCGAGACCATCTCCGCACCGTATTTCACGATTCCGATCTTCTCGACGTCGGGCAACACACCCAATTGCTTGAGGATCGGGAGGGTGTGGGGGAGCAGCGATTCGCCGATATGGAAGCGAGGATGCGGATCCTTCTCCAAGACCTGGACATTCCAGCCCTGTTCAGCCAGCAGGGCTGAAATGGTTGAGCCGGCAGGGCCGCCTCCGATCACGAGGACGTCGCAGAGGGTCGGAGTCGTATTCGAGCCTGCGGGAGGGACGGAAGACATGGACAGCCTCATGACATAGTAATCGAGTGGGGCGGAGTATACCCAAGAAGCGACAACGTTGCTAGGTTAAGGCCCGATTGTAGAGGTTACGCCTGGGATGTCTCGTCGTTGCCTCTGTGAGGAGATCGTGCTAGCTTCCGGGAGAATATTTCCCTACTGTGCAATTGCGTGGATGTGGTCTCGACTATGAGAGAAACGACTTGGAAGAGCAGGCTTGTCGAGGCTTTTCTCCTGTTTCTATTCGGACTTGTAGTCATCCTGTCGACGTGGGTAGGTGTGGCGTTAGCACAGGAGGTGCCTCCGCAGCCGGTTCCGTCGTCTCCACCAGCCAAGAAATTTGACCTCTTGTTGAGCGGCCATGTCATGGGCCTCTTCCCACAGGATAAAGATCTTTCCGTCGGCGGCAGTCGAATTCCTCATACCGATGTGCGTGGCACGATCGGTGCTGGAATCAAGTTCGATGCCTACCCCTGGTTTACGAGGAAAATCCTCGGTGCAGAGATTGAAGCCTTCGGACTCGGCGGAAGCGTCAGGGCTCCGCGAACCACATCCGGCTCCGGCACCACCCAGGCCCAGGGCAGTCTGATTACCCTCAATACGATGTACAATGTGATGTTGCGGTATCCTGGCGAGACCATCCAGCCCTACATCGGGGT
>JBDSKU010000399.1:0-8641 GCA_039916745.1 Nitrospiraceae bacterium | reverse complement strand
GATTACGGAGCAGCAGGCGCGCGAACGAGCTCAGGCTGCTGGGCAGAACCCAGACGAGACCATTCAGGTCGGACGTTTTCGCTATGCCGGTTTGGGGAAGGCGCAGGCAACAGGGGATACGACCGGTCTGTTCAAGGTCATTGCCGAGTCACCGAGCGGAAAAATTCTCGGCGTGCATATCCTTGGAGCCCATGCCGCCGACCTAGTGCATGAAGCGGCTTTGGCGATACAAGTCGGTGCCACAGTGACCCAAATGGCCGAGATGATTCATGCCCATCCCACGCTGGCCGAAGGGTTGATGGAAGCGGCGGAGGATGTCGAGGGCAACGCGATTCATCAGGCGCGAAAGCGGATGCCGTCATGATGCAATCTCTTCTTATCAAGCTCGGGATGTTCGCCGTGACGATGGCCGTCGTGTTCTGGATCGGCTGGGCCCTGCCAACCTCATTCGACCGGGACCACGATCTTGCCGCGAAATCGTCCGAAGGGTCGCAGTCTGCCGATATGCTAAGCCGTGGGCCAGTCGCTGCGGTGAGTCTGGCCCCTACGACCTTGCCGTCAGATCCGTCGGCTATGGCTCCCGTGCCGAGACGATCTCACCAGGGGCTCCTCGATCTGAACCGCGCGACGGAACAGGACTTTGATGCTTTGCCTGGGATCGGTCCCAAGTTGGCGAAACGGATCATGGCGCATCGGCAATCGATGGGAGCCTTTCACTCGCTCGATGAATTGCGAGCCGTCAAAGGGATTGGGAAAAAGAAGTTTGAGCGAATTCGTCCATTGGTCACGGTGACGCCCGAGGCCTCATCTCTGGACAGAGGGAAGAAAGCGACATGAGTGAACTCTCCCGTCAACTCGATCTGATTCTCCGTGGAGTGGTAGAGGTCATTCAACGGGCTGAACTTGAGTCGAAGTTGACTAGGTCGTTAAAAGAAAATCGTCCGCTCCGTGTAAAGGCCGGCTTCGATCCGACCGCGCCGGATCTGCATCTGGGCCATACGGTCTTAATCCACAAGCTCAAGCACTTTCAGGAGTTGGGGCACCAAGTCATCTTCTTGATCGGTGATTTCACCGGGATGATCGGCGATCCGACCGGCCAATCCGATACACGGGTCGCGTTGTCGAAAGAAAAAGTCTTGGAGAATGCGAAGACCTACGAGCGGCAGATCTTCAAGATTCTCGACCCTGCCAAGACGCTGGTGGAATTTAACAGCCGGTGGATGGGCACGATGACTGCGGAAGAGTTGATCCATCTGAGCGCGCATAGCAGTGTCGCGCGGATGCTCGAGCGGGACGATTTCCATAAGCGGTATCACGAGCAGAAGCCGATCAGTATCCATGAGTTCATGTATCCGCTGGTGCAGGGTTACGATTCCGTGGCGCTCAAGTCCGATGTCGAGCTGGGCGGTACCGATCAAAAGTTCAATTTGCTGATGGGGCGTGAGTTGCAGCGAGATTATGGCCAGGAGCCTCAAGTGGTCATCACGATGCCGTTGCTCGAAGGCACGGACGGCGTCAAAAAGATGAGCAAGAGCCAGGGGAACTACATTGCGCTGGAAGACCAACCGAACGACATGTTCGGCAAGCTCATGTCCGTCAGCGATGCATTGATGTTCCGGTACTACGAGCTGCTTACCACGGAAGATTTAGCTGGGGTGAAGGCCGCGCATCCAATGGAGGCGAAGCAAACCCTCGCAGCGTTGATCGTGGCCCGGTATCATGGGGCAGAAGCCGGTCAGCAGGCGGGGGTGGCCTTTCAGCAGAAATTTTCAGAGCGAGAGTTTCCCGCAGAGCCGGACGTGCGCTTGACCCTGACCCTGGCTGATCTGCGCGAGGGCCAGACCATCGGTCTTGTCGATCTGGTCGCCAAGACAGGGTTGGTTCCGAGCAAGAGCGAAGCCAGGCGGCTGATCATTCAGGGCGGTTTAGAGGTCGATGAGCAGAAGCAGAGCGATGCGAACGCTGTCTTGTCGATCGTGACAGGAAAAACGTATCGATTGAAGGTTGGTCGGCGAAAGTTTGCTTTGGTTGAATTGAAGGGATCGCGGCCAGGAGTTTCTTGACTTGCCCTAAAGGCCCAGGTAGGATTCGCTGCAGTGAGCGGGCGTAGCTCAGTGGTAGAGTCCTTGCTTCCCAAGCAAGTTGTCAGGGGTTCAAATCCCCTCGCCCGCTCCAACATATAACTGAAACGTGAGGCGTGACGCGCCTTACGGAAGAGATGGAGGACTTGAGAGGCATGCGCTTCCAAGTCCTTTGTTGTATCTACACAAAGGTGGGTTGATGAAACAGACGATCATGCTTGGATTGGCGGTCTGGTGCATCTTCACCGTCATCGGCTGTCATTACTATGAGGAATATCGGGTGCTCAAATCGACGGCGGATTTGCAGGATGAGCGAGCGGAACTCCTGAAGGCCTATCGACTGTGTTTGGCAAAATATCAAGACGAGCCTCCCAAGGCGAAAGAGATATGCGCGCCGTACACGCAGTCCTTGCGGGAAATCGAAGTCAGACAGCAGCATGGGCGATAGCCCTGTGCGATATCAAAGAGGAGGCACTGTGAGCCGAGGCCAATTTGTATTCTTAGTCGTTGTGACGTTCGTCGGAAGTGTTATCGGTGGAGCCGTCAGTGGCTGGTGGCTGGCGCCGGTATCTGCGAAGGCGCAGAAGGCGAATGGGGTCAATGCGGAAGAGTTTCTCCTGCTGGATCAGACTGGAAAGGCACGAGCTGGGTTGGGACTTGATAAAAACGGCGAGGTAGGTCTGGTGCTGATGAGCCGTGATGGGAATCGGACGCTGGCCCTGTCGCCCGACGATCGGTTTGCCGTGAAGCTATCCGATCAGAGCGGCCGCGTGATCTGGTCGGCTCCATAGTGTCTTCGGGGAAACTACCTTGGCATGGGAGGCGTTCGATGGAACGTGCGGCCTGGACAAGCTCGGCCTGTCTGGACCACCTGGTTCGTTTCATTCAACCAGACAAACTAGACAGACCGAGTAAGTCACATGAATAAGACAGTCTAGCGGTCTTGTTCAGTGCCTGCTATACGGCTTTGATGACTTTGCCGCTGCGAAGGCAGCGAGTGCAGACTCGAAGGCGCTTTGGTTGACCGTCGATCAATGCCCGGACCGGCTGGAGATTGGGCTTGAAGACCCGCTTCGTCTTGTTATTGGCGTGACTGATGTTATTGCCGGATTGGCGTCGTTTGTCGCAGAGATCGCATGTAAATGCCACGGGTACACTCCTTCATCTGGTCGAATCAAAACAATATTGTGAACGGGCGAATGTACCACAGGGCCATTGGTCTTGACAAGCAGGTTGGAGGGGAACATGGGTGGTTTTTCGGGAATGTCGGGATTGCGAATGGAGACGGAATGATGACGGGAATCGATCTGTTGGGTTTTGCTGCAGGAACGTTGACGACCTGTGCCTTCTGGCCCCAGCTGCAGAAGACATGGACTTCGAAGTCTGCGGGCGATGTCTCACTAGGCATGCTGGCGATTTTCACGTCAGGCGTTTGCCTCTGGTTGATGTATGGACTGGTGCTTCAGTCCTGGCCGATTATCTTAACCAATGCGGTGACGCTGATTCTGACGGGGACGATATTGGCGCTCAAATTGCGGTATCGATAGCAAACAGGCTGAAAAGTGGCGAGGTGGCAAGGACGATCCCCGTGCTCGCGCAACGCGCGGTCTCAGAAGGCCCTCGTTGGACGCGCGCAGTTGGATCATCCCAGCTACCCCTTATAAAAAAAGTGATTGGTCGTGAAGGCCTTTTGGGACGGCCGTTTTGAGCATCCTGGAAAGTGAGAGTTTGTTGCCGCGATGCGTTAGTGGCGGACAGAACGGCGTGTTGGAGGAGATGCCTGCAATTCCTTGGTTGCGGGTGCGAGGGTGACTATCGCAGGAACACTGACATCGAAACTCGCGTCGCCACCATCGTCGAACCGGTCTTTCCCCACGCTATAGATTTTCTGCTGCGTCAGGCTCCACAACATCGGTAATCCGCTAAATGGGTCGTAATAGGACGAGCCGGCTTCCGCGAGTCGATTCGGCACGGTGGTTTGTGCGCTCGGGCGCCGCAGGACTACCTGTAATGAGGCGAGTCGCAGCCTGGCATCAGTCTCCTTCAGCTGATAATGGAAGGGGGCCCAGTCAGGTTCGAATGGAGTGGTATTGAAGAGGCTTTCAGCCATGCCTTGGCGTGCAGTCCCGGAAAGCTCGCGGATTGTGGGTAAGGCCGTCTGTCCAGCTTCTATCGCATGGATGATCGCATCGTAGTACGTCGCGTACATTTCCCAGGTCTCTCGCGTTTGTAACGGGATTCCGACCAGCGAACGGCCATGTGGATGTGTGATCCGATCAAAGGCCTGTTCAGGTAGGCGGGCGGCGTCTGCCAACCATTGTTGGGGTGTTAAGAGAGATTCGGATGGCCGTTTCGTGATGAATTTGCCTGTGCGATCGGCCTGGACGCCCAGGGTAAATTGATGTTGCAGCGGCCAGCGGAGTGACGATTCACTTGCCGTCAGTGGGGGCGCGATGTTGGGAGTCATTGCCAGTACGGTTTTGTCGACGGTTGCTTGCGACAATAATGTCGAGAGCAGGTGGAGATCGTCGGTGATGACGATTTGCGCCATGACTTTGGTGGCGATGGTGGTGGCATCTCGAAGTACATGTCGCCACATACGAAGGTCTTGCGTCATCCGATGCATGCCCAGGACTGTCTGGTGGGAAAATCCGTCGGCGATATAGAGGCGATGGGCGAGAAATATTTCAGCAAAGCGAGGCGTGCCACGGTGCGCGAATCCCATGTCTTCGAACGGCATCGAGAGCCATCGCTCGTACCGTGTCAAAAAGATCCGGTCGCGGCCGGTCATCTGGAGGAACCATGCCTGCATATTCTGGAACTCACTCATCGGGTTCTCGGCACTCCAGGAAGGGAGGATCTGCTCGACAGGGAGTTGAATCTGCAGTTCCGCACGGCCAGGTTTGTCGTAGTTGAAGTCGTTGCTGCTTGGAGCGACGTTGGCTTCATGCCATATTTCATGTCCTGTCTTGGCGGGATCGAGCGTCGCAGCTGAGGCGAAACCGAGCAAATAGAAATAGCCATTCTCATAGGGATCGACGAGACGCTGTTGCGGTGCTTCCAGGAGACGAGTGAAGGCAGGGCTGGGCGGTTGCCCTTTTGAGGACCAGATCAGGCTTGAAATGTGGAAGAAGGCCCAGAGGATGAGCACGCCAATGATCAGGTGTTTCATAGATACGTAAGTAGAAATTGCGCGTTAGGCCGGTCATTCGCCTGAGCCGCTATGTCCTCTGGAGTCGTCATGCGGGGCAGAGGTGAGCAAGGGCTATGCCGGGAGGCGGCTCGGAAAACCTCGGTCTTTCGCTCCCTTTGTCAGAGGATTCGGATCGGCGAGATGTCAGAAGATGAGGAGGGGGCTGTCGAACGGACATTAATGAACTTGACAACCTTCTTCCTTGTCTCCTAGAGTGCCCTCCACATTGTGACTCCTGGGTCAGGGAAGAGGGTGCAAGTCCCTCGCGGTCCCGCCGCTGTAAATGGGGACGAAACTCGTAAATGCCACTGTTCGCTTCGGCGGATGGGAAGGTACGGGGAGTAGGATGAACCATAAGCCAGAAGACCTCCCAGGATAGTTGACCGACGTTCCCTCGTGGGCTGGGGAATTGGCGAGGATGAGTTGCGGGAGCAATCCTCAGGGTCTGTCTGGCCTTGGGGATTTTTTATTTGCGCACCTCTGCATGGCATAGTCGATGGTGGTCTGGACTGTTGACGAGTATGGGAATACTCGTCCTGGCGATGGCCGCTTTCGCGAATGCAGACGATGGGACGTCGAGCATGGCACGTCGACAGCAGGGCATCCTCACCGGCATGCCGTTTATGGCGAACGTCTCGGCGCGCGCCTATGTCGATGATGCGGGTCGCCGCATGTATTTTGCCAAACCTCCCGCCCGAATCGTCTCGCTGGCGCCCAGCATCACGGAAATGCTGTTTGCCATGGAGGCGGGGGCGCAGCTCGTCGGCGTCACAGACTTTTGCGACTACCCACCCGAAGCTCTGACAAAGCCTAAAGTCGGCTACTCTAATCCGAACTTGGAAACGTTGGTGGCGCTCCAGCCAGATTTGGTCGTGACGCCTCACGATTTTCTCAAACCCGATGTCATCGTCAAGCTTGAGCAGCTGAAGATCCCAGTATTTATCTTGGCAGATAAGAACGTCGAGGGGATTTTCGTTCACATTCAGACGCTCGGACGGATTGTCGGACATTCGGCGAAGGCCGATACCGTCGCCATGCAGCTTCGGCATCAGGTGGCTACGATCCAGCAGCGAGTTCAGGGAATGGCTCCAGTGCGGATGCTCTATGTGTTGAACAGCCAGCCGCTGATCACCGTCGGGCCTGGCAGTTTCATCGATCAGCTGATTGGAATGGCCGGAGGCGTCAATATTGCGGCCAAGAGCGTCACGCCCTATCCGCGGCTCAGTATGGAGTCTGTGCTCCAAGAGGATCCTGAAGTGCTGGTCTTTCCAGTCGGCAAAGCGGAAGGCATCTCAGAGAGCGAGCAGCAGACCTGGCGCCAATGGTCGACGATGACGGCGGTGAAGCGCAGCAGGCTGCACCAGATTTCAGCCGATTGGCTCAACCGGCCTGGTCCGCGTATCGCCCAAGGACTTGAGTCGCTCGCCGCAATTTTACATCCGGACAACACGTCGGGCAATCGAACCGAACGGTAACGAGAACAGCGTATGGCAGATATCGTGGCATCATGGGCGCAGGCCGGCGCGGTGCTAACCGTCCAGCGATGGGTAGTGGTGATCGGTGGACTGCTCCTGGCGAGCCTGGCAGTCTTGGTGCTGTGTCTGCAATTCGGCGCCACGTCGGTCGGCATGGGAACGGTGGCGACGGCGATCGCGCGGCTGTTGCGCGGGGATGAGGCCGGCTCTCCAAGTCTGGCGACTTCCGAGATCATCATGGTACAGATTCGTTTCCCGCGAGTGCTCATGGGTTTTCTCGTGGGGGCCAGTCTGGCGGCGGTCGGTGTCACGCTTCAAGCCTTGCTCAGAAATCCGTTAGCCGATCCCTATGTATTGGGTGTGTCGAGCGGATCCGCGCTGGGCGTTTCGGTGGCGATTCTGTTTGGCCTCGGCTCCACCTTCATGCTGCTGCCGGTCCTCCCGCTCTTTGGATTTGCCGGAGGCCTGTTGTCCCTGGTGCTGATCTATCGGCTGGCGCAGTCGAAAGGCCGGTTGCCGGTTCATAGCCTGTTGCTGGCTGGCGTGATTCTGAATGCCATTCTGACGGCCTTTATCATGTTCATCACATCAATCATGGAGCCGAACCGTTCAGCGGGATTGATGGCGTGGCTGATGGGATCGCTGACCGCGCCAGGGTATCCGGCATTAGGCGTCTTTTTGATGTACGTCGTGTTGGTCCTCGGGGTCCTCATGCACAAGGCCCAGTCGCTCAATGTGCTCACGTTGGGCGAAGAAACAGCTCGCTCACTGGGCGTAGAGACCGAGGGGGTGAAGAAACAGCTCTTTGTCCTCACGGCACTCCTCACCGGTGCGATTGTGTCGGTGAGCGGCATGATCGGGTTCGTCGGGATGGTGGTTCCTCATGCGGTGCGCCTGCTCATCGGATCGGATCATCGGCTGTTGCTACCTGCGTCGGCGTTAGTCGGAGGCATGTTTCTCTCCCTGGCTGATACGATCGCCCGGACGATTATGTCTCCCGCGGAAATACCGGTGGGTATTGTGACGGCGCTCGCCGGCGGCCCCTTCTTCCTCTATCTTCTTCTCTGGCGAAAAGATCGGATGTTGTGAGATGACGACCGGCCAGATTGACGTCACGCATTCCGGATTGCCTACGGAGAGTCCTGCCATCGAGGTCTTCGGACTGTCGTTTCAATACCGCACGTCGGACGGGCGAGGGAGAATGTGGACCCTCGATCATCTCTCCTTCCACGTCGATACCGGCGAGATTCTGGGCATTGTGGGACCCAACGGGTCCGGGAAGACCTCGCTCTTGAAAGTGTTGTCCGGCCTCTTGCCGGCAGGCGAAGGCGATGTGCGGCTGGGCGGTCTCTCCCTGCGGAAACGGAGCCAAACCGATATCGCCCGTGTGGTCGCGGTCGTGCCGCAGGAATATGCACAGGTATTCCCGTTCACTGTGGCCGAGACCGTATTGATGGGACGGTTCCCTCATCGGACGACTCGTTGGTGGAGTCTGGGAATCGGAGATGAGACCGCGAAGGATCTCGCCTGTGCGCAGCAAGCGATGGTCGATACCGATGTGCTCTCGCTGGCTGACCGATTGGTCTCCGACTTATCCGGCGGAGAACGGCAACGTGTCATGATCGCGCGGGCGTTGACTCAGGAGCCGAAAATTCTATTGCTGGACGAACCGACCGCGTTTCTCGATATCAATCACCAGATCGAGATTTGTTCGCTCATCGCGAGACTCAGGGGGGAGCGACGGCTGACGGTTGTGTTGGTGTCTCACGATCTGAATGTCGCGAGCCAGTATTGCGACCGGGTCTTGATGCTCAAGGACGGCGGGCTGTGCCGTATCGGTTCGCCGGAGGAGACCATTCGACCTGATGTGCTTCGGATGGTCTATGGATGTG
>JBDSKU010000398.1:0-4481 GCA_039916745.1 Nitrospiraceae bacterium | reverse complement strand
CGTGAGATTCGGATGGTTGGGATTAATGACTTCTTCCGGGTCGATTTTTGGATACTTCGGACGATAGTCCGGCATGGGAATGATCATGACGTTGGGAATCTGAGCGGCAATCTCCAGCACGGCCTTCGCCTTTTCGATGGCATGCTCGTTCCACGCCCAAAGAACCAGCGGTCCCGGGAAAATCGTAGCATTGGGGCTCGTCAGCATTTTACGGGCCATCTCTTCGATGACCTTGTCTTCATTGGGCTCCAGCAATCCGTAATAAAGCCCTTCTCCTGGGTCTGGCAGCGCGACTCCTAACTGAGCCGCCGACGGCGGATGGAATCCGGCCGGACCCGGAACAATGATGCGCTCTCTTGTATCAGGCGTCGTTGCCACTCCCGTACCTCCCTAATTACCTATAACAATCATCGGATTGGACAGGGCCACAACAGTCGACTTCTCTTCATAGCGAATGTTGTCGGTGACGGCGGCCAGCGGCAATTGATCGATCATGATCATCTTGATCGCATTGTTTTTTGCCATATTGTCACAGACCCACACGCACTGCGCGCAACCCTTGCAGCGGTCCACGGCCACGTAGGCAGAGCCGTACTTAAAGCCCTTGTCCTTGCCCATGTCTTCACTGTACTGAATGGTGTTCGCTTCAGGGCAATATTGCGTGCAGAGCTTGCAGCTCTTCGCGGCACAGATTTCAACATTGATATCGGCGACCAGATACATGATGACTCCTTCGTACTACATCCAGATTAGGCGCTGACCGTCGCAGGGACTTCCGACCGCTTAACCGTCGACGCAGCCCAACCGTGATCGACTGCGTAATTCCAGCCGGCCTGAATCACCGCCACATTTTTATCGATCAACTCCTGCTTCTTTTTGAACTTCCGCTCGACGACACTGTCCAAGGCCGCGGTTCCACCTGAGACGACGAATCCCTTGCCGAGGAACCGATCCTTCACCGACTGCTCCAACGCTTCAACTGAGGTCAGCCCCGTGATCGCTCCAATGCAGCCCATCAAAGCCATATTCGTACAGAGATCCATCCCTGCAACTTCGAGAGATAACTTGGTGGCAGGGAAGTAATAGAGCTTTGCGCGGCGTTCTTCCAACTCACGCTGCTGGTCTCTATGAAGGGACATCGGGCCGTCGTTGTTGATCAACGCAATCCCGTCTTCCTTCAATCCAAAGTAAAACGGCATCGTGTACGACTTGCCGTGAGTAATAACCTGGGGATGGAAAATAATAATGATATGCGGGAACGTGATTTCCCCGATCTCATAGATCGGCTCATCCGACACACGGACGTAGCTCTCGACCGGTGCCATCCGTTTTTCAGACCCATAAAATGGGACGATCGTACTCTCGCCGCCGGCATGAATCACGGCGGTACTCAGAATGTGTGACCCTGTCACGACACCTTGACCACCGACCCCTGCCATCCGAATGTTGAAGCGCTTTGCCATGTCCGAGCCTCCCTACTGGTCGCTTAAGCCTTGTTTGGAATTGCGGCGGCAGGAGCAGCCGGCTTCGGAAGATAATCTTTGTAGCCATATCGCTCGGTCAGATACTGCTTGGCCTCTTCGCTCACATACTCCGTGAACTGATACCGATCGTTCTCAACGGTCTTCGCGTCTTCCATCACCTTGTCGGTCGGAATCGCGTACTCGATGTTGCAAGAGGTGTAGGCTTGAATGTAGGTCGAGCCCACTTCGCGGGCAATCAACACAGCCTTCTTAATGACGCTCTCGACGCGGCGAGGATTGTTTGGGACCACGGTCGCCACATAGGCGCAGCCGGCAACCTTGGCCATCTGCAACATATCCATCTTCTCGAACTTCTTCCCCAACGGAGCCATCTTCAGCACGGCGCCACGGTTGGTCATTCCGCTCTCCTGCCCACCGGTGTTGCCGTACACTTCGTTGTCCAACATGATCGTGGTGAACCGTTCCTTGCGGAACCAGGAATGGAGGACTTGCTGGAAGCCGATATCCGCAGTACCGCCGTCTCCTGCAATGACGACCACATCCTTCGGCTTGTCACCGAACCGAAGGCGGAGGCCACGAGAGAGTCCGCTCGCCACACCGTTCTGGTCACCGTAGTTACCGTACACAAAGGGAATTGCAGCCTGGGAAATGGCCAACCGACCGCAGCCAGCCGTTCCAACCGTAATGGTATCCTCAGGGTTGGGGAACGCAATGATGGCCAGCCGGATGAACAGGGTCATCGCACAGCCGGCGCACATGGGATGCTCTTCGAGAATTTCCTTAAAGCTTCCCATTTGGGAAACGGAAATTTTCTTGCCGAACGGTCCATGCTCAACCATGTCCCGATATTCTTTGGGCATGAACTTTTCAAATCCGCCTGAAAACTTCACATAGTCAAGACTCATTGGAGGACCTCCCTTTATCGTTGCAATGGGAACCCATTGCTTATCGAGAAAACACAGTTATCGGCAACACGCACAAGAGTTCGAGGTTGGAAAACTGGGCCACCCTGCACTTCCACCACTACAGCGAGTACGCATGGTAGCAAAGCCCAAAAAAGACTGTCAATGGGAAACGTCGACAACCCCCTCGAACCACATGCGCACCTTAAAATACTATAACTTCCTGATATTTAACGCAACTTCTCAGAAGGCCCAGCATGCACGAAAGAAGGCCTAGCACACCACGGCTCGGTAGGCCATTCGCCCTAACAAGTTGCAGTTTCACAGTGTTTTCCCACATCTCACCTGAGCGGAAGCCCTCAGAACCCTGAGAGAGAGATTGCCGATTCCGCAAAATCTGTCTAGACTAGAGTTGTCTGTCGACACGCGTAATTATTCCCGGCGAAGATGACGGCGCTCAGCAGGCCGGCGGGGTCCATAAACGCCCTCCAATTCCTGATAATTCGCTCAAAGCGGAATGTCCAAAATTCATGAGCCATGGCCCCTGCGGAGGCGTCCGCAAAGGGGGATTTTGTGAAGTCTACCCCGAAATGGCATGCCCTTGGGTGACCCTTTATATTCAACTGGAAAAAATCGGCCAAGTAGAATGGATGAAACAAGTCTGAGAAGGCGTGAACCGTGAAACGTACGACGACAAAAAGAATATCAAGAACCGCTGCACTCGGGTACAACGAGAACCATGCGAAAAGCGGGATTACCGCGCCGCTGCCGGATATTGAGACATTCCAGAATCAGTATAAGGGGTACGAGATCACGATCGAAATCCCGGAATATACTGCCATCTGCCCCAAGACCGGCCTTCCCGACTTCGGCACCATCACGCTGCACTATGCGCCGAACAAAGAATGCCTGGAACTGAAGTCATTAAAAATGTACCTCCACGCGTACAGAAATCTCGGAATCTTCTATGAGAACGCCGTCAACCGTATCCTGCACGATGTCGTGAAGGCCTGCCGACCTACGTGGGCAAAAGTCACCGGCGAATTTGTAGCGCGAGGTGGACTGTCCAGTAAAATCGAAGCGACCTACCCCTAAGAATTCAGCCCTATCCCCGACCGCTCCTTCCTCCGCTACCATAGCCCTCACACTCGCACCGAAAACAGTCGCCCGAGGTCAGCGAGCCGCGGGCTCAGCCTACTGCAGCCGCCTGGCGATGAGGGACCGGCTGGGGACCTGGCGAATCGTGCAGGTTAAGCCCCACTGCTTCTCGTCCGATAAGGAAAAGAACCAACCCTCTCTTTCTGTTCTCATCAGAGGACCGCATGGACTCGCAGAAAGTGCCCGTTTCACAGCGAGAGCCCCCGTCCTTCAAACACCGGCTTGGGTTACTTGTCGGTACCGCAATCATAGCCACCGGAGGTTTCACCCTCGCGGTGTACGATACAGTCACGACGGTACAGATTCACGGACCACTCTACGCCCAAATCGTTCAAAGTAAGGACCTGGCGACAGATGCACTCCCTCCTCCGCTATACATCGTAGACTCCTATCTTGCGACGTTGGAACTACTGAGCGCCCCGCCCTCGAAACGGAAAGCGCTCGTTGAGCGATTCAAACAACTCGAACAAGCCTTCATTGCCAAACAAGCCGAATGGCTCGACGTCCTGCCCCCGGGGCTCTTGCGGGACAATCTCACAGAGTCGTCTGGCCGATGGGCAAGAGAATTCTACGAACAATGGAACCGCGAATTTCTTCCAGCCGTAGAACGCGGGGATACTCGCACAATGACCGATCTCGTGTACGGTCCCCTCACGACGCATTTTGAACAGCATCGCCGGGAAATTCTCGAACTCGTCGAACTCGCGAATAGACAGCGTCGCCAAGTCGAAGGAGAAGCGAGTTCGGTGCTCAAAAATCGGACGTATCTCCTCGGAACCTTCGGCCTGAGCCTATTAGGCACAATTTTCCTGGTAGGCTGGCTGATCAATCGCCAGGTCAGCGCACCACTCATGCGCAGCCTTCAAGAGAGCGAGGAACGAACCCGTTCGATCGTAAATACCGCCTTGGATGCCATCGTCGTCATGGACGAACAGGG
>JBDSKU010000397.1:0-4620 GCA_039916745.1 Nitrospiraceae bacterium | reverse complement strand
GACTATCCGCCGCAATGGATCGATGAAGCCGCGCCAATCGATCTGAGCAAACCCCGCGTTCAGGGTGAGGAGTTTTTACGGGAAAAGCATGGAGCAATCGTCTTACGCGTCGCGGGCATCTATGGGCCCGGGAGAAATCCGCTGAATTGGATCCAGCAAGGCCGCGTCGGCCCATCACGGAAATATGTGAACCTGATCCACGTGGAAGACTTAGCCGCCATCTGTTTGCTCGCCCTCGACAAAGGGAGGCCAGGCGAAACTTACAACGTCAGCGACGGCCAACCTCACACATGGAGCGAGATCTGCGCGACGGCGCAACAGCGATGGGATATGACCGAGACACCGACAAAAGAAGACCACTCAACAGGCAAACGCATCAGCAACGCCAAGCTTCTGGCTGAGCTCGGCTATGCACTTCGGCACCCGGACTTATACAAAGCTCTTTCGTCGATCGAATCAGGGGGTGCGGCACAGGAGCAGGATGGTCAAAATGGCTTCCAGCAAGGCCCGAGGCGAGAGGGAACCGGAGGCGTACCCTCAGGGGTACGTTGAGGGTTCCGTCGAACCGAGAACGACGCTGGAAGGCATTTTCACCATCCTGCTAGCGGAGGAGGGCCATCACTGCCAGACACACGAGAAGATTATTGATGGCATGCGCCAACATCCCAGGCAAAAGACTCCCGGTTTTTTCATACATCCAGGCCCAGAGCAGACCACTCCACAAGACGCTGATGAAGCCGACCAATCCATAACCATGGGCAATGGCAAAGATGCTCGCACTGATCAACGCGGAAGGCAGGAAACGGAACCTCCGGCGTAGAATCGCAAACAGGAGCCCGCGAAATGCAAGTTCTTCAAACACGGGCGCAAAAATCACGTACTCGACTAAACTGATCGCCGTCAGCGTCGGTGAGGCCCAGACAAGATCTGCGTCGAACCATTCGGCCCAGTGACTCGTCAGGTGGAGCGGCTCCGACAGCCAATCCATCACCCACTCGCCCCACAAACCGGCGGCCACCACCGCCAAGACCACGATCGCCAGACGTCCGGTACGGGCCCATCCGATCTCCAGCCCAAATCCTTCGTCGAACGTCACCCCGGCCGGCCGGAAGAGATGACGATGGGCCAAGAACAGTAACGGCACATTCGTCATCGGAATGGCCAATGCCCGGAGCGACGCATTGTCGGGCGGCGCATAGACCATGAACAGAGCGGTGAACAGCACACCGATCGCACCGCCGCGCAGCAATACTGCCGCACCGATACCGCCTGGCCAGGGCGGGGGCACGCCCGGTTCATGGAGCCTGACGAAACTGGACGGCTCATTCCGCCTCAGCCAGACGAAGACTAAGGCCACCGTCCCGAGGACTATCGCGCTGAGCTCAACAAGCGTGACGCATTGCGACCGGATAAATTGACGGTCGACACGGACCGCGGCCTGTTCCTGAATCCTGAGCACGAGCGCGTGATCGTTGGCACGGCGGGCCAGCCCTTCAGCCAGGCGATCGTAAAACCAGCCGGCAGGCAACAGCTCTGCCACCTCGGCTTGCCACAAGACATACCGGTCCGCATCATGAACCGGTCCTTCGCCATAGGCGGCCATCACCAGATCGGCAAACTGAGGCAGCGGATCGTCCGCTTCGGCCCACTCATGCGCAGAGAGAAGCGACTGGGACACATGGCCGGCCTCGGCTTGAAGAATCGCTAACTGAAGCGGCACAACCGGATCGGTAGAGACCCGTGCCAGTTCTCGATACCATTCAATCGCATGGGCCTGCTCCGCCTCGCGATTGCCGGAGGCCCAGGTAAAGAGCCATCGCTCCCATGGTCTCGCACGCGTGAGCCCTTCGTGAACATCCATCGTTCGACTGACCATCAGACTGAGCGCTTGCTCAGGTGCCTCGATCCGCTCCAGCGTGGATGACGATGCGGACAACCACACCACCGTGGCCAAGGCCCCAACGAGAAATATGGCTGCCAACAGCGTGATCCTGGGAGAAAATCGTCTGGAATAGATCCCGACCGGAGGCGGTGCATCCGTGGCTCGCCACCAGGATTGTGGCGGCGGCGACTCGTTGAGGGACACGAGGTCTGACTCCATCATGGCTCGAACTATAACATGCTGATTTTCCGACTCGAAACCCCTCAAAGTGACTAAGCCATGCAGAATACCCGTGGCCGAAGACGACTGAACTCCGCTATACTTGCCTCTTGATTGAGGCGTGAGCGAGACAAGCAAGACGTGCGCGACAGGCGCGACGCGCAAAAATACAACTTTCGCCTGGTCGCGCTTTTCTCGCAAGTCACGCGAGTCTCGCATTTTGGAGTGTTATGCCCGTTCAGAACTTTGCTCCCCCACGCCGGCTGCTCCTTGGCCCAGGGCCCAGCATGGTGCATCCGCGAGTCCTCCGCGCGCTCTCGACTCCCCTCGTCGGCCACCTGGACCCAGCATTTCTTGGGGTCATGAACGATATCCAGACTCTGTTGCGCAGCGTCTTTCAGACCAAGAACCGGTTCACCATCGCAGTCTCCGGCACCGGCTCAGCCGGGATGGAAGCGTCGATGGTGAATATCGTTGAGCCGGGCGATACCGTGATCGTCGGGGTCAATGGTGTGTTTGGCACAAGATGGGCCACCATTGTCGAGCGTTGCGGCGGGAAAGCCATTCGGGTGGAGGCTCCCTGGGGGCAGATCATAGAAACAGAGGCCATTGAGCAAGCACTACGCCAATCCGCCCCGGTGAAGGCCGTGGCCATTGTCCATGCCGAAACCTCGACCGGCGTCTGGCAGCCGCTGGAGCCTATCGCCCGCCTCTGCCGCGAGTATGACACCCTGTTTCTCGTCGATGCCGTGACCTCGTTGGGAGGTGCCCCGGTCGAGGTCGATCGTTGGGGCATCGATGTCTGTTATAGCGGCACACAGAAATGTCTGAGTTGTCCACCCGGGCTGTCTCCCTTCACCCTCAGCGAACGCGCATTGGCCGCGATCAAAGCCCGGCGCACGCCCTGCCAGAGTTGGTACTTGGATCTGTCGTTGATCGCGGACTACTGGGCTGAAGGCACGAGGGCCTACCATCACACGGCCCCCATCTCCATGCTCTATGCGCTACGGGAAGCGTTGCGCCTCGTCGACGAAGAAGGATTGCCGGCTCGCTTCGCGCGCCATCAACTCAATAGCGACGCCTTGACCGCGGGCTTGATCGAACTTGGACTTCAGCCCCTTCCCTCCACAGGATATCGACTCCCGATGTTGACCTGTGTCACAGTCCCTTCCCATATTCCTGAAGCGGAGATCCGGACGAATCTACTCTCGATGTATGGCATTGAAATCGGCGGCGGGCTCGGCCCGCTCAAGGGAAAGGCCTGGCGTATCGGCTTCATGGGCGAATCATCGACCGAAGCACATGTCTTAACCCTGCTCAATGCGTTGGAAGAGATCTGTATTCGCGGCGGGTGGTTGTCCACTCCGGGGGTTGCGCTCCGGGCTGCGGCAAGGGTCTATAGCCGCACGCGCCTAACAACATAAGATAAGGACATCGATCACATGGATAACAAACCATTACTCTGGGTACTCGGTGGCGGGTCCTTTGCTTTTGTCGCTGTCCTCACGTACTGGATCTTTGCCCTGACATTGGCCAATCAGATGAAGTCTGATCTCGTTTCGCCGGAAAAGGCCGCGTCTTATATCAATGCCTTGATCGAAGCCAACCGGAAAAACTACACGGAAAACGTCGTGGATAAACTCCACAAGGCCGGACTCGCGGTTGCGATCGAGCATTGGCGAGATGAAAAAGGCGTGCCCCTTCCTGCGCAATTTCTCTTAGAGTCCGGGCGGCTGGTCGCACAAAGTGACCTCAAGTTCTCGTTCCGGCTCGCCAGCATGACGCCAATCTACGTCTGGAATGGCGCGACGACAGACTTCGAACGAAAAGGGCTCGACGCCGTCACCAAAGATCCCTCAAAACCCTTCGGAGGGTTCATCAGGCTCGACGGGGGCCGCTACTATCAAACGGTCTATCCGGACCTCGCGGTCGCCCAATCCTGCGTGACCTGTCACAACGAACATCCCAACAGCCCCCGCCGCGACTATAAAGTCGGCGATGTGATGGGCGGCATCATCATCACCATCCCCATCGATATACCATGACGAAATCCTTTGCCATTCGCTCAGTGCATGTCATCGACGGGACCGGCCGAACGATCGAACGGGCCACGGTGATTATTCGAGAGAAGACCATTGCCGCCGTCGGACCGGATCGAGAGCTCTCTATCCCACGTGGCGCGACCAAGATCGATGGCCGGGGACTGACCCTGTTGCCAGGATTGATCGACTGTCACGTGCACTTTTGCCTCGGAGCCGAGCCGGATGTCGTCGAGGCGATCGCGAACGAGACGCCCGCGCTGACATTGCTCAAATCGAGCCGGGCGGCGCACCAGACCCTGGAGGCCGGCGTGAACACCGTGCGCGACGTCGGGTCGCGAGACCATGCCATCTTTACGTTGCAACAGGCCATCGATACGGGCCTCGTACCCGGACCTCGCATCGTCGGAGCGGGCCTGGCGATTTGCATGATCGGCGGCCATGCCCGGTTTATCGGTCAGGAAGTGGAAGGGGCCGAAC
>JBDSKU010000396.1:0-6787 GCA_039916745.1 Nitrospiraceae bacterium | reverse complement strand
CGGGATCGGACTGTCCCAGTCGGTGGCGGCAGGCTTGATCATGATCGGCCCCCGCTTCGGTGGCGCCGTGACCGATGCCGGGCGTTTCTTCAAGCATGCGGTCGACAACAAGATGACGGTGGATGAGTTTCTGGTCTATATGAAGAAGAACCATGGCCCTGTTCCGGGGATCGGCCATCGCGTCAAGAGCCTGCGCAATCCGGACAAGCGAGTGAAGGAGCTGGTCGGATACGTTAAGAGTTTGAATATGAAGACGCCTTGCCTCGATTTTGCGCTCGAAGTGGAAAAGATTACTTCGGTGAAGAAAGACAACTTGATCTTGAACGTGGACGGCACGATGGCTGCGGTGCTTGTCGATATTGGTTTCCCGGTCGACAGTTTGAACGGTTTCTTCATCCTCTCGCGCACGATCGGGTTGATCGGGCATTGGGTGGATCAAAAGCGTCAGGATAGCCGCTTGATCAGGCTGTTCGATTATTTGGTGAATTATGCGGCTCCCAAGCGCCGCGAAGTGCCACCGCTAAAATAGCTATCAGCCATCAGCGCTCAGCTCATGCTGACTGCTGAAAGCTGACGGCTTTGAGCTTTCAAGGAGAAGAATCATGTCGATCGATCTAGCTGAAAATCTCTATACGAAGATGCCCGACGTGTTTGCCAAAGCCCGGAAGAAGTTCGGGCGTGGTTTGACGCTGGCGGAGAAGATCCTCGTTTCACATGCCGACAATTTCGACACCCAGACGTGGGAGCGCGGCAAGGCGATGTTGTCCTTGCGCCCCGATCGTGTGGCGATGCAGGACGCGACGGCTCAGATGGCCATGTTGCAGTTCATGCAGGCCAACAAGAAGCAAGCGGCTGTACCGAGCACCATCCATTGTGATCACTTGATCCGTGCCGAGATGGGGTCCGAGAAGGACCTGCTTCGTGCGGTGGACGAGAACAAGGAAGTCTATAATTTCCTCGCGTCGGCGGCGAAGAAGTACGGCATCGGCTTCTGGAAGCCTGGCGCCGGGATCATTCACCAGGTCGTGCTGGAGAATTATGCGTTCCCTGGCAGCTTGATCATCGGCACCGATTCACATACCCCCAACGGCGGTGGGCTTGGCGGCTTAGCCATCGGTGTCGGTGGGGCGGACGCCGGTGAAGTCATGGCCGGTTTGCCATGGGAAGTGCTCCATCCGAAACTGATCGGTATCCGTCTGACCGGCAAGTTGAGCGGCTGGACTTCGGCCAAGGACGTCATTCTGTATCTCTGCGGCCTGCTCACGGTGAAGGGCGGAACGAATAAGATCGTCGAGTACTTCGGTCCCGGAGCCGAGACCATCAGTGCAACCGGCAAGGGCACGATTTGCAACATGGGCGCGGAGTTGGGCGCGACGACCTCTGTGTTCCCCTTCGACCAGAAGATGGTGGCCTATTTGAACATCACTGATCGGGCAGAGTTGGCCAACCTTGCCATCGCGAACAAGGCCTTGTTGGTGGCGGATCCAGAGGTCTATCAGACGCCTGAGAAGTATTATGACGAGATTGTGGAAGTCGATCTGTCGACGCTCGAACCCCATGTCGTCGGACCCCATACGCCGGATCTCGCCAGACCTATTTCGAAGATGGCGGCTGAGGCCAAAGAGAAGGGCTATCCGGTCGAACTCAAAGCGGCCCTTATCGGCAGCTGCACCAATTCTTCCTATGAAGACATCAGCCGTTCGGCCCACATTGCCCAGCAGGGGTTGAAGGCCGGGCTCAAAGCGAAGGCCTCGTTCCTGGTGTCGCCCGGTTCCGAGCGTATTTATCATACGATGAAGCGCGACGGGTTCTTGGACACGTTTGAAAAGTTGGGTGGCACGGTGTTGTCGAACTCCTGTGGCCCCTGTATCGGACAGTGGAAGCGGGCCGATGGCGTGAAGGGGAAAGCGGATTCGATCGTCAGTTCGTTTAACCGCAATTTCCCTGGCCGCAACGACGGCATCAGTGAAACCTTGTCATTCCTCGCAAGCCCGGAAATTGTGACGGCTTATGCCATCTCGGGGGATTTGAATTTCGATCCCGTCAATCAGACGCTCAAGGGCGCAGATGGCAAGGCCTTCAAGTTCGAGCCGCCGCAGGGTGAAGAACTTCCAGCTAAAGGCTTCGCGAAGGCCGACGAAGGTTTTGTGGCGCCGGCTGCCAATGGAGATGGTTTGACCGTCGACATTCCGCCGACGAGCGAGCGGTTGCAATTGCTACAGCCCTTCCCGCGTTGGGACGGCAAAGATTTCGAAAAGCTTCCGTTGTTGATCAAGACCAAGGGCAAGACGACGACCGATCACATTTCTCCGGCCGGTCCCTGGCTCAAGTTCCGTGGCCATCTGGACAAGATCAGCGATAACATGTTCCTGGGTGCGAACAATGCGTTCTTCCCAGAGCCTGGCAAGGGCACGGATGTGTTAACCGGGGAGACCGGCTTGACCATGGCGCAGATCGCCCGCCGATATAAGGCGAAGGGGATCGGTTCGATTGTGGTCGGAGATGAGAATTACGGCGAGGGCAGCAGCCGGGAACATGCCGCGATGTCTCCGCGTTTCCTCAACGTGCGCGTTGTCATCACGAAAGGCTTTGCCCGCATTCACGAGACCAATTTGAAGAAGCAGGGGATCTTGGCGTTGACCTTCGCTGACCCGAAGGATTACGAGAAGATTGAGCAACAGGACCGCATCAGCGTGACGGGGCTTAGCAGCCTGGCTCCCGGCAAACCGGTGCAGGTGACGATCCATAAGACGGATGGCACTTCGCTCACCATCCAGGCGAACCACAGCATTACCGATCAACAGATTGCGTGGTTCAAGGCTGGTTCAGCGTTGAATGCGCTGAACTGACAACGAGCTAACAGAGGAATAACCATGACGACCAAGGCATCCAAGATCATTTACACAAAGACGGACGAAGCGCCGATGTTGGCGACCTATTCGTTCTTGCCGATCATCAACGCCTTCAGCAAGGCAGCCGGTGTGTCAGTTGAGCTTCGGGACATCTCTCTGGCCGGGCGTATCATTTCCTTGTTCCCTGATTACTTGACGCCTGAGCAGAAGCAGGCAGACGATCTGGCTGAGTTGGGCGCATTGGCCAAGACACCGGAAGCCAATATTATCAAGCTGCCCAACATCAGCGCCTCGCTTCCCCAGTTGCAAGAAGCCATCAAGGAGTTGCAGGGCCAGGGGTATAAACTGCCCGAGTATCCGGAAGTTCCAAAAGACGACAAAGAGAAAGACGTCAAGTTACGCTACGACAAAGTGAAAGGCAGCGCCGTGAACCCGGTTCTGCGCGAAGGCAATTCCGACCGCCGCGCGCCACTCTCTGTGAAGGCCCATACCAGGAAGCATCCCCATAAGATGGGCGCCTGGAGTGCGGACTCCAAGACACATGTGAGCCATATGAAGGGTGGAGATTTCTTCTCCAATGAACAGTCGATGACGACGACTGCGGCGATCGATGCCAAGATCGAGTTTGTCGGTCAGGATGGCAAGACCACGGTGCTCAAGCCAAAAGTGGCGTTGCAGGCCGGGGAAATCATCGATGCGACGTTCATGAGCAAGAAGGCGTTGCGCCAGTTTATCGAGGAGCAGATCGAAGATGCTAAGAAGCGGGGGGTCTTGTTCTCCATCCACCTGAAGGCCACCATGATGAAGATCTCGGATCCCAAGATCTTCGGTCATGCCGTGACAGTGTTCTATAAGGACGTCTTTGAAAAGCATGGCGAGACCCTCAAAAAGCTGGGCGTGGATCCGGATAACGGTCTTGGCGATCTCTATGCCAAGATCAAGGCCTTGCCGGAGGATCAGCGCAAAGCCATCGAAGCCGACATCCAGGCGGTCTATCAGAAGCGACCTCCCATGGCGATGGTGAACTCCGACAAGGGCATCACGAACCTCCATGTGCCGAGCGACATCATTATCGACGCCTCGATGCCCCCGGTCATTCGCGACAGCGGAAAGATGTGGGGCCCGGACGGTAAGGCTGCGGATGCCAAATGTGTGATTCCGGATGCCAGCTATGCGCCGGTGTATCACGAGGTCATTGAATTCTGTAAGAAGCATGGCGCCCTCGACCCCAAGACCATGGGCAGCGTGCCCAACGTCGGTCTTATGGCGCAGGCGGCCGAGGAGTACGGGTCGCACGACAAGACGTTCAAGGCTCCGGGCAACGGCACGATCCGCGTGGTCGATGCCGAAGGCAAGACGCTCCTTGAACACAAGGTGGAAGACGGCGATATCTGGCGCATGTGCCAGGTGAAGGATGCGCCGATTCGGGATTGGGTCAAGCTGGCGGTGACTCGTGCGAAGGCGACCGGAGCCCCGGCGATTTTTTGGCTGAATAAGGCCCGCGCGCACGATGCGCAGCTGATCGCCAAGGTCGAACTCTACTTGAAAGATCACGATACCAAAGGCCTCGACATTCAGATCATGACTCCAGCCAATGCCACCCGGCTGTCCTTGGAGCGGATCAAAGAAGGCAAGGATACGATTTCTGTCACAGGGAACGTGTTGCGCGACTACCTCACGGACCTGTTCCCGATTCTCGAAATCGGGACCAGCGCCAAGATGCTGTCGATCGTTCCGTTGCTGAACGGCGGCGGTTTGTTCGAGACCGGCGCGGGAGGTTCTGCGCCGAAGCATGTCCAGCAGTTCCAGGAAGAGGGCTATTTACGGTGGGATTCGCTCGGTGAATTCTTGGCGCTGGCTGCGTCATTGGAGCATTTGGCCAAAGTGGCGAACAATCCAGCCGCGAAAATGTTGGCGGATACGCTGGATCAAGCCAACGCCAAGTTCCTGGAGAGTAACAAGTCGCCGGCCCGTAAGGTCGGCGAGATCGATAACCGCGGCAGCCATTTCTATCTGGCTCTGTACTGGGCGCAGGCATTGGCTCAACAGACGCAGGACAAGAATCTGCAAGCGCGCTTTGTGAAGATCGCGAAGGAAATGGCGGATAACGAAGCCAAGATTTCCGGTGAGTTGCTCGCGGCGCAAGGCAAGCCGGTCGATGTCGGCGGGTACTATCATCCCAACGATGCGAAGGCGGCGAAGGCGATGCGGCCGAGCGCGACGTTGAATGCCATCGTGGACGCGATTGCATAGAAGAGCCGTCAGTGGTCAGCTGTCAGCGATCAGCCGACGGGAAATCCGAAGGCTGAACGCTGATGGCTGAGAGCTGATAGCGGATTTTGGAGACCATGGCACAAGAAGACAGCAACGTTATCGATCAGCCGGAAGTCATCCGGCACAAGATGGTCACGGTCGAGATCGCCGGCAAAAAGTACGACGTGCCGGAGGGGATTACGATCATTAAGGCCCTCTGGTACTCCGGCCAGGAAGTCGTCCGTGGGGCCGGCTGTCTCGGCGGGTTCTGTGGAGCCTGCGCGGCCTACTATCGGACCAAGGACGATCCGAAAGTGCGAACCTGCCTGGCTTGCCAAATGGCGGTTCAGGACGGGATGTCGATTACGATGATGCCTCCGTTCCCTGCCCGCAAGGCGACCTACGACATTCAGACGCTCAAAGATCCGAAACAAGATCTCTTCAATCTCTATCCCGAGGCGCCGCTCTGCCGGAACTGCAACGCCTGCACTGAAGCCTGCCCGCAGAAGATCGACGTGCGAGAAGGCGTCTGGAAAGCGGTCTTCGGCGATTTCAAAAGTGTGTCCGAGATGTTCATGGATTGCGTGATGTGCGGCATGTGCACACCGGTTTGTATCGCGGATATCGCTCCCAATCTGGTGGCTCTGTATGTGAGCCGGGCGCAGGGGGCTCATTTCACCGAAAAGCCTGTGGGGCTGGACACACGCATCAAGGAAATCCAAGACGGCCGTTTCAACGACGAATGGGCCAAGATCCTCAAGATGACTGAGAAAGAACTGGCCGATCACTGCGCGACGGTCAAGTAGCCTAACAAGCCATCGGTCGTCAGCTCTCAGTTTCTGAAATTGAGGCAAACGCTGAATGCTGATCGCTGAACGCTGAAAGCACATTCATGGACATTCATGCCCTTCAACAGATCGTACATCAGACTCGGGATGCTCGACGCAAGCAGACCCTTCCTAAGCTCTCACCGGCCGATCGCGATCAACTGATCCATCAGTATCATCCGGACTTTCGGGCAAGCGCCTTTCGTCCAATCCGTTTCGGTCCCAATGTGGGGGACAAGACGGCTATTGAGCTGGCGACATTGCTGGAGGGGGATAGCTCTATTGCAGACGGATTCGATCTGACGCCCCACTACACGACTGATGTGTTGGTGGTGGGCGGTGGTGGGGCCGGTTGTGCCGCAGCGCTTCATGCGCATGCGGCCGGTGCCAAGGTCATTCTGGCGACGAAGCTTCGTCTTGGCGACTCTAACAGCGTCATGGCCCAAGGGGGCATGCAGATTTCGGTGGCGCCGGAAGACTCGCCCGTGACGCATTTCGTGGATACGCTGAAGGGCGGTCATATGCAGAACGACCATCAGCTGCTCAAGGTGATGGTCGAAGAAGGCCCGTCGATTGCGAAATGGCTCTTGAGCCTGGGTGTGCTGTTCGATCGTGACGGAGACGGCAACCTCCATGTCAAAAAAGGCGGCGGGAGCTCAAAGCCTCGCCTCCTGACCTGCTCCGACTACACCGGCCTTGAAATTATGCGGGTGCTCAAGGACGAGGTTCTGAATCAGAAAATTCAGTTGCTCGAGTTCTGCGCCGCGGTCGAGCTGACGAGTAATGAGAAGGGCCACTGCACCGGCGCCATTTTCGAAGACCTCGACAATCAGCGCCATGTTGTCGTGGCAGCCA
>JBDSKU010000395.1:0-3535 GCA_039916745.1 Nitrospiraceae bacterium | reverse complement strand
ACCGTCTCGCTCGCAAATATCATTCAATCCGGGGGCCTCACGCACGCAGACATCGCCAAAGGTGCCGAAACATCGAGAACCCGCGTCACGGCTATTGCGAATGGGAATACCCGAGGCGTATCGACCGATGTGCTCATCCGGGTACTGGCGGCCACAGGCCACCGAGCGGAAGTACGTGTGAAGAAAACGGCCGCCTGAAGAAGTGACGGGCAAGCTGGCCGTCCTCCTGCTCGCGGAACAGAGAGCGGGATGGGGCCTGATAATCTTCTGTGCTCGCGCAACGCGCGGCCTCAGAAGGCCCTCGTTGGACGCGCGCAGTGGAAGATCAATCAGGCCCCATCCCTGGAGAGATAACGAGCAAGCTTGGAGGGAGCATCGTTATCGTTCGACACGCGCAATCGAGTCTCAACCAGGCCGCCGTTGAAGATAAAAACAGTACGCTTGAAGGGAGAAAAAGGACGAGAAGAAAAAAGAGTGGCCCAAGTAATCCCGATGCTGAAGCAAGACCAGCCGGCTTAAGGGGTCTCCCTACTAGAGCGTAAGACCCCTTGTATGTCCGTCCTACCTACTGCCGCTCAGAAAAGTCACAGCCGAATCCCGCTCGTTGCCCTCACCGCAAAAGGCATACGCGGCTCACAGCTAGTCGCGCCAATGAAACCACAATCCCGAAATCTGTCTCAATTACACCGTCGACAGCAGGCGGATCTCCTGTTGCGGAAAGGGAATCTCAATGTGCGCGCTACGGAACCGTTCGATGATGGTTTGGTTCAGCTCCCCCTGCACCCTCGTGAAGTTGACGACCGACGTCCAGGGCTTGATGGAGATCGTGATGGCCGAGTCGCCCAGTTCAGAGATCCCGACCAGCGGGGCGGGATCAGTCAACACGCCTGGATTCTGCGCCAGAACCTCCCGCAGGAGCGCCAGCACCTCTGTCACATTCGTGCGATAGGCCACGCATACGTGAAGCTCGAGTTGGCGGATCGTACCGAAATTGTGCAGGATCTCCCCCACAATCTTCCGGTTGGGAATGACGACGCGCGAGCGATCGGGATGCAGAAGCGTGGTCGAGAAGATACCGATGGCGACAACATCCCCCTGCACACCCAAGATCGAGATATGCTCCCCCACCCGATAGGGCTTGGTGAAAATAATGGAGAGCCCGGCCACGACATTGCTCAAGACTCCTTGCAGCGCCAACCCGACGCCGAGTCCTGCCACCCCGATCCCGGCGAGCAGCGGCGCAATCTGGACCCCCAGCTGGCCCAAGGCGGCCATGGCAGTAAAGAGCAGGATCACGATCTGCACGACCTTGACCAAGAGCATACGGACTGGGGGCTCCATATCCTGGCGATCGAGCCGCTGTTGCGTCAGCCTGCCGACCCAGCGGGCGACCAGCATGCCGGCCGCAAACACAATCGCGGCGCCCAGCACTTGAAATCCATAGCGGATGACATATTCCATCAGAATATCGACTCCCGGCATCGCCGCACCTCCTCATCAAGACAGTGAATGACTCATGAACGTTCAGTGAGGCAGCACCCTCCAACAGATGACACCGTGGGTGAACCGTGGAAGCAGAATACCTGGACGGAGCACGTTTGGAAAGCGGGGATGGGCAACCTGGTGGCGCACGCACTCTATCGACGACAGTCGGCCTCCGCCGCCTAGCGATCGGTCCCGGATGGGCGATTCAGCGGCGTGAAAGACGTGCCGGGGTTCAGAGAATTATCCTGATTGAATTGGTGGGCGGGATTGAACGGGTTATAGGGAATATACCGAATCTCTGGATTGGTGGGGCTGTTCGGATCGGAGCGATATCGAGGGTTGGGAGTATTCGCTGGCGCGGGATACTTCTCTGTGGGGTTCAGCGGATTATCCGGCGAAAACCGCTTGGCAGAATTAAAGAGGGTGGAGTGGCGGTCGTATGTCCCATGGGAGCCGGATTCGGCGAAGCCGAAGGCAGCGGAGCACAGCAAGAAGAACAGCACCAGAGGCCACATGCCAACCTCCCCTATAGAACAATTCAGCATGGTAAGCAGGGTGAGCCCTTATCACCAGGCATAGGATTCCGGTGCCGGTCCGCCAGGACCGGGGAAGATATCGTCGAGCCGTCTCAGCGTTTCATGGCTCAACGTCAGATTCAGGACGCGCATCGTGCCGTTCAATTGCTCCATCGTGCGCGGCCCGATAATCGGCGACGTGACGGCCTGTTGGTGCAGCAGCCAGGCCAGCGCCACATCGGCCTGGCGTTCCCCGAGTTGGGTGCAGAGCGCGTCATAGGCCTCCAGCTTGGGGCGATATGTCTCGATCGTCTTCTTCAGATCTTCGTCGGCGCGTCGACCGATCGTGGCCGGCTCCAATGCCCCGGCCAACAGTCCGCGCGCAAGCGGACTCCAGGGCATCAGACCGATCCCATAGGCTTCGCAGGCTGGAATCACTTCCAACTCGACCGTCCGCTCGGTCAAATTATAGAGACTCTGCTCCGACACGAGGCCGAAGAAGTGCCGGTTGCGCGCCAGTTCCTGCGCCTGAGCCAGGTGCCATCCGGCGAAATTGCTGCTGCCGACGTAGAGGACCTTGCCTTCACGAACCAACTGCTCCATCGCCTGCCAGATTTCCTCCCACGGCGTCTCCCGATCGACATGATGCATCTGATACAGATCGATGCAATCCGTCTGCAGGCGCCGCAGGCTGTCCTCACAGGCCCGCTTGATCTGAAGAGCCGACAGGCGGGATTGGTTCGGCCAGTCGCCCATCCGGCCGAACACTTTCGTCGCCAACACGACTTTCTCACGCCGTCCCCCACCCTGAGCAAACCAGCGCCCCACGATCTGCTCCGTCCACCCCTCCCCCACCTTCCAGCCATAGACGTTCGCCGTGTCGAAAAAGTTGAGGCCCAGGTCCAGCGCCCGATCCATGATGGCGAAACTGTCCGCCTCGCTCGTCTCCGGGCCGAAGTTCATCGTGCCGAGACAGAGTCGACTGACTTTGACGCCTGACCGGCCGAGATGCACGTATTGCATGAGCACGATTCCTTCTCATCTCTGCGATGAAAATATTCTACAGGGTCTCGCCCGCAGCCTGGTCTGCTACCGGTCCATCACAGCGTTGTGACTGTCCTCATTCATCGACTTCTGCTCGTCATGTGCGGCGGGTTTCACGGTGGACGCTTTCTTCGCCGGCTGTTGCTCTGCGGCGGGAGGAGAGGCGGAAGAGCCCAGACAACCGGTCACGGCCAGCAAGAGCATCGAGAGGGTGAATGCAGTCACACTCGGCATGGAATCTCCTCGTTTCTGAATAGTGAGTACGCCCCTATTCGGAACTCTTGGCCTCGAAGAAAATCAGGATCCCGTCTTCGATGGTGTAACTGATCTCCATGGGGTTGCAGCAAACCTCACAGTCTTCAACGTAGCGGTCACGGCGAACCGAAAGATCCAGCACCATCGAGATCTCTTCGCCGCAAAAAGGACACGTGAAGGAATGTTCCATGACACTAATACGGTACCGCACATCACCATCGCATGACAAATGACGG
>JBDSKU010000394.1:0-3394 GCA_039916745.1 Nitrospiraceae bacterium | reverse complement strand
CGAGCGGCAGCGGAAAAACGACGGTGCTGCGTTTGATCGCAGGGCTTGAAACGCCTTCAGGCGGCGACATCTACATCGACGGGAAACGAGTCAACGACCTTTCCGTTCAGGATCGAAATATCGGATTCGTCTTTCAGCACTATGCCCTCTTTAAACATCTGACCGTGTTCGAAAACATCGCGTTCGGTCTCAAAATCAAGAAATGGAACCCGGCGGAGATCACTCAACGTGTAGCTGAGCTGCTGAAACTCATGAGCCTGGACGCCGTGGAGCAGCGCTATCCCCATCAGCTTTCCGGAGGACAGCGCCAGCGAGTCGCGATTGCCAGATCCATGGCTCCCAGGCCAAGCGTACTGCTCCTCGATGAACCATTCGGCGCCGTGGATGCAAAGGTCCGGCAGGAACTGCGTGAATGGCTGATCCGACTTCATGATCACCTGAACGTCACCAGCCTCTTCGTGACCCACGATCAAGAAGAGGCGATGGAGGTCTCAGGCCGGATTATTGTCTTCTCAAAAGGTAAACTTGACCAGATCGGGTCTCCTGCCGAAGTGTACGAGGAACCGGCAACGGAGTTCGTGGCACGGTTTATCGGAGCCATGAATATTCTGGAAGGGCAGGTCCTAAATGGAGTGGTGAAAATCGGCTCACTTGAGTTCCCTGCTCCCAATATCCCAGACCATGTCTCGGTACAAGTAGGATTTCGTCCATACTACGTGAAGGTATCTGAAGATCCCCGGCGGTATCGTCAAACTGCCACGCTGCGGCACATTTACTTTCTAGGTGTAGCCTACCGGCTCGAAATTGAAACGGTGGAAGGGCTCATTCTCCGATCCCGCATGAATAAAGAAGAGTTTCGCCAGTACCGGTTCGAAGTGGGCCAACCTGTCTCTTTTGCTGTGACGCAGTTTCGCTTCCTTCCGCAAGAAGGAATGTCCATCCCCTCGTCAACACCTCCCCAACTGCTTGATGCCGGGCCCCTCACTCCATGAACCGCAACCGGAGATCGGTTACTTATAGGAGACTGAGAGAGATCCCTTCCTACTAAGCTAGAGATCCTGCAACAGCTCAACGACCCATTCCCGCCAGCCTCGCTGTCCACTGGAGCCCCCAGGGCACACGACGACCCATGATTATCTTCCGCCTGCGTAAGGATAACCGGCCCGCTTGCAAGCAAGATACAACATCCCGACAGCACCCGATCACGATCGTCACACCCTCATTCATCACTTCATCCAGCAAGCCATAAACTGGATGGTCCTACCAAACATTTCGATCTACCCCTCGATTTGTAGAAATGTTTCACGGCCACCCACAAGTTGACTCTCCGTCACACTCTATTTCTGTGTCGGCACTCACACAGGGTTGAAGTATGGCGACAGATTAGGTCCCTGCTCTCAAGCAAAGCGGACCGTAGGTCTCTCCTACAGACTCTACAAATCATATGGTCTTAAGCAGGGACCATTTCTAAATTTATCAAACTAAATCAATAACTTATACGCATTAATCGCGGCACAAACATTGCTCCTATCACGTCACGATCTCCTTCTGCCTGCATCACGCACGAAGTAGTCAACACCTACAAATCCCTTATGGAGCAATACATGACCTTACTATTCAGCAAGCCTCAACTACGCCTCACCACATTTTTCGCAGGATTGGTTCTGAGCATGGCCTCGTTGCTGACCGGATGCGGCGGCGGCGAAGAAACTGGCAGCGACCCAAGCGTCACTGTGACTCCAGGAAGTGGAGGGTCGGCACCGGTGGCAGGAGCAATGGCATCTCTCTCGTGGAATCCAGTCCAAGACCCTTCAGTCTTTGCTTATTTCGTTCATTACGGCCGGCAATCTCCAGGTCAACCTGGTAGCTGCTCATACGAAAACTCCGTGTACGTTGACTCTCCGTCAGCTACTGTCACAGACCTTTCTCCTAATACCTTGTATCATTTTACGGTCAGCGCCTATAACGGCCTAGAAAGCCCTTGCTCAAGTGAAATATCAACCGTCACACCTCCCTCCGCCGCGTAGACCAATCGACTACACAGAGCCCCTACTCCCTGCAATGCCGTATGAACCTGGAGTCATACCATTGCGTAATCCTCACAGATCCTTTCATTGACTCCCATATTTCATTTTTGTTAGCCTCAAGCCCCGCCGCGTTGCAACCGATCTCTGAACTAGAGAAGTGTGTGCCGGCTTCCTCGGTTTTCAATCCTGAAAGGAGTTCCGATGGCCAGCTCAGCCGTTTCGCCCGATATCCTGAATGCTCTCCAGAACAAGGCCACGCAGCTCCGTATCGAAAGCGTTCGAGCCACGACTGAAGCAGCCAGTGGCCATCCCTCCAGTTGCTGCTCCGCCGCCGATATCGTCGCCACACTCTTCTTTTCGGTCATGCGTTATGACCCCAAGAATCCCAAAGCCCCAAATAGCGACCGATTCATCCTGTCGAAAGGCCATGCCGCGCCACTGCTCTATGCTGCATGGGCAGAGGCAGGTCTCTTTCCCAAAAGCGATCTCTTGAAATTACGTACCTTGACGTCCGACCTCGAAGGCCACCCGACGCCCCGCTTATCGTTCGTCGATATGGCGACCGGTTCGTTGGGTCAAGGCCTCCCTGTCGGCATCGGCATCGCGCTCAATGCCAAATTCGTCGACAAGCTCGATCACCGCACCTACGTCCTCATGGGCGATGGCGAATCCGTCGAAGGATCTGTCTGGGAAGCGGCCGAAGTCGCGCGCCATTATGGATTGGACAATCTCTGTGCCATTGTCGATGTGAACCGATTGGGACAGAGCGACCCCACTATGCTGCAGCATAATATGGAGGGATACCGCGCACGCTGGTCAGGATTCGGTTGGCACGCCGTCGTCGTCGATGGACATGACATTGCCGCCCTCGTTGCCGCCTTCGATGAAGCGTCACACACAAAAGGCAAGCCAACCGTCCTGCTCGCAAAAACCTTCAAAGGCCACGGCATTTCGTTCATGGAAGACAGCCCTAGCTGGCACGGGAAACCAGTGCCTAAGGGAGAGGATCTGCAAAAGGCCCTCGATGAGTTGACCAAGCAGCTGAAGCCAGGCAATGGGATCGCTCAAACCGTCAAACCCACCACCTCAGCACCGGTCGTCACCACTGCCACTGCGCTGCCACCGTCACCCTATAAGCTCGGTGATTCCGCCGCGACGCGCGAAGCCTTCGGTGTTGCGCTCGAAGCCATCGGCGCAGCAAACCCCTTGGTGGTCGGACTCGACGCCGACGTCAAGAACTCAACCTATACAGACAAATTCGGCAAGAAGTTTCCAAATCGATTTTTCGAAAACTTCATCGCCGAACAAAACATGCTTGGCGCGGCAGCCGGACTTGCCGCCTGCGGCAAGATTCCCTTCGTCGCGAC
>JBDSKU010000393.1:0-7925 GCA_039916745.1 Nitrospiraceae bacterium | reverse complement strand
TTGTGGAAATTGGATGCACAAGACAATCGTGAGGGACTCTGCGCACGTGGGCTCGAACTCTCCCCACGCGAAAAAGATCGGGCCGTGCTGACCTTCTCGGCTCCGGCCGGCGCACAGGCGAGCCACTTTACCTTGCGTTATCACGAGAAGATGCCACGCCCGGATGCCCGGTTCTCCATCGAGGGCCTCACAGCCGAATCGGCTGGAGCCTCTCCATCAATCACCGACACGACAACTTCACCTTCCACCAATTGAAATTCACATGAACACATCACTCATCAAACAGGTTTTGACGATTGCCGGATCTGATTCGGGCGGTGGTGCCGGCATTCAAGCCGATATCAAGTCCATGTCGGCCAACGGGGTCTATGCCATGTCGGTAATTACGGCGATCACGGCACAAAATACGGAAGAGGTCACCGAGGTCTTCGAATTACCGACTTCAATCGTCGCGGCACAAATCGATGCCCTGTTCGACGACTTCGACGTCGCAGCGGTCAAGACCGGAATGTTGTCCTCCACAGCCATCGTCGAGATCGTCGCCAAGCTTCTGAAACCTCAAAATGTCACGAATCTCGTGGTGGATCCGGTCATGATTTCGAAGACGGGCAAGACACTGCTGAAGCCCGAGGCCATCGAGGCCATGAAGACTCAACTCTTCCCTTTGGCACTGCTCGTCACACCGAATATTCACGAGGCTCAGCAACTGTCCGGCATCGAGATCACAACCCTCGCAGACGCTCGCCGCGCCGCCAAAGTGATTCATGCATTCGGCTGCAAGTATGTGCTGATCAAGGGTGGCCACTTGCTGGCAGAACGAGGCACCGACCTGCTCTATGACGGCCGATTCTTCAATGTGTTCAAGGGGGAGTTCATCGACACCCCCCACACGCATGGCACAGGTTGCACCTTCGCCTCGGCCATCGCGGCCCATCTCGCACGGGGCAAATCCATGAACGACGCCGTTCAAACAGCCAAGGCCTACCTTACCGAGGCCATTCGCCATAGCCTCGCCATCGGCCACGGAACGGGACCGACGAATCATTTCTATTTCCTCCAGTCATAGCAGGATGCTGAAAAAGTCCGCCAGCGTCGTTCTCGCATCGTTCAGACCCTCCACGGGGACCCGGCCGCCTCACCACTCGGCGGCGCGCACAGACGTGGCGCTCCTTATTCGTCGCACCGTGCGCCCCGAAGGGTACGCCTCGCCCCTTCACTTGCTGCGGCCTTGCCGGGCGGCCCTTTTGAGCATCCTGCGGGAATGTGATCCATTCGTCTCACGGATACAGATGATCAAAACTCTCGCAGACCAACATGGTTTTCAGCAGCCTGCTAGGAGAACGCTATGGGTCGTTTGACCGCCCGTCCGTTGACATTTCTGACCACTGGATTTGGCTGGCTCCTGCTGTCTTCCCTGTTAGGATTAGCCATCCTCATTGGATTGATCCATGGCACGCCGCTGCCCTCATGGTTACGGCTGGTCCATGCACATGCCACCCTCATCGGCGGCATCCTGCAACTCATGATCGGGGGGCTCTTTGCGTCCCTGTCACACAGCTCCCAGGGCGACGGAACGCCCTCGAAATCTCATCTTGGGCTATTCCTAATCCTCAATGCAGCCACGCTCGGATTGCTCGTGGGATTCGGACTCGGAGACATGAGGGTCGTTGGTGCGGCTGGGGTGGTGATACTTGGAACAGTCGCCGCTCTCGCCCCGGTAGCCTGGCAATATTCTCGACAACGCCTGGCTCAAACGGCCAATCCCTCGTGGCTCTATCGATTCTCACTCATCGCCTTGCTCGGAGGATTGGCCATCGGCATCGCGATGGCCTTCCGAGTCATGCCGGAACTCTATGCCCATGGGCGACTCCTTCACCTCCATCTGATCCTGATGGGTTTCGTCACATTGGCCATGATCGATGCCACGCAACGCCTCCTGCCGATCATCTTGCATACCGAGCTCCATAGTCCCCGACTCGCTCGGCTTGTGTCCCTCTTGCTTCCATCCGGCTTTGCCATCCTCATGGGTGGGTTTATCACCTCCTCCCTCCGCCTCGAACTCGCGGTCGGAGGACTGCTCGGCCTCAGTATCGGCCTCTACGCCTATAATCTCCTACGCACGTGGATCCGCTCAGGCCAGCCAGGGAACGCCGCCTCTGATCATCTCCTGGTCGCCACATTCTTCCTGGTCCTCATGATGATAATGGGCGTCCTCGTCGGGGCCAACTTCCTTCCGCAACTACCCGTATTGCCGTTTGGATCGTTGCACCTCGCAGCCTATACCCACATGGCCTTGATCGGATTTATCCTGCAGACGGTCTTAGGAGTCTTGTCCTATGGCATTCCTGAAATGCTGGCGACCAGCCGAGTCGCAAGCCGGAAAAAACAGGGCCCCTATCGAGAGCAGCTTGCAGCCATCATGGACCGGTGGCGAGCCGTCCAGCTGATGGGGTTGAGCTTAGGGACTATGGGCTTCGGCGTACTCGCTGCGATGACGTGGAACTTCACGCTCAATTCACTCCCCATGCAGATCGCAACCTGGATCACCGTCGGCCTGCTCCTGAGTAGCTTGACCCTCTTTGCCGCCAAACTCGCTTGGGCCTTTGGGGTTCGTCCTACCGAATAATAATTGCCCCCCACTTTGATCGAGAGACTCTCCAATGGAAGAAACCCTGACCTTTCATGATCGCCATGGCCACGGCATTTCTTCGATCTTGAGCAGGCCGGACAGACCAACGACAGGTCTCGCGGTGCTCTGCCATGGGTTTCTCTCCGGCAAGAACAGCACAACCAATAACACCTTGACCCGCCTCCTCAATGGGCAAGGCCTGGCGACCTTCCGATTCGATTTTTTCGGTCAAGGAGACAGCGACGGACCGTTCGAAGCAATCACGACCACGCTGGCGATCGCACAAACTGAAGCCGCGCTGGATCTGGTGGCCGCCAAGGGATACGACCGAATCGGACTCGTCGGCTCAAGCTTTGGAGGGCTCGTGGCCATTCTGACGACAGCCCAACGGCAGGACATCACCTGCTTAGCCCTAAAATGTCCAGTGGTAGACTTTGCGGAAGAGCTTCGTTTAACATTCGGGCCTGAAGAATTGGCTCGATGGCAAGTCACGGACACGATTCCGAACATCATGGGAGGGCCGGACCGAGTCCGTCTGCAGTATAGATTTTACGAAGACTGCCTCGGACAGATTGCCTATGGGCCAGCTGAACGAATCACGATACCGACGCTAATTGTGCAGGGCGACCATGATGAATGTGTCCCCCTCCATCAAAGCCAGCGATTGCACGAGGCACTGGGCGGTCCGAAGCGGCTGGATCTCCTGCCTGGCGCCGATCACCAGTTCACACGAGGAGAAGATTTTCGCCAGATGACCGCATCGATCAGCGAATGGCTTGTTGGTCATCTCATGACTGAGGACGAGATCGTTTAGGCCGACTAGAGTCGTACGCAGAAAGTCGCACTACTCCATAACAAAGGAGCCTCCCGCTGGATGTTCAAAAAAACCGTCCAGCAAGAGCGAAGCGAGCGAGCTTCAGCATCCTCTTAGATCGAACATGATTACCGAAGGCACCCAACAAGTCTTAACCGTTCTATATCCCCTCTACAAAGAGGAGGTCTACCGGCGGCGCGAACAGATGATGCGGCTCACGGCCTTCGGTTCACTGGGCCTGATTGCCATGCTGTTTGCACTCCTCTTGAGCCCACAGAGGGATCGGCTCGCGGGCTTCGATGCGCTGGTCATCGGCGTTGCCAGCCTCATCTGGTGCGGGCTGTTCTGCGCGTTGATCCTCCAGCAACAGTCCCGGCATCGGCTGGCCAAACAAGTCCTGATTCAGCTCGAACAAGCGTTGGGGTTTTACGAAGACGGACTCTTTGTCGAGAATCACTCTCTCTATCCGGAAGGGTGGAGAACCGCCTGGCTGAGTGATCGGACCGCGACCCTCTACTTTGCCTCGCTCTGGTCATTGACGGGATTGTTCCTTCTCTCGCTCCTCTTCTCCTCCTAGCGGTCGGTCACGGCCCTCACAACATTCAAACCTCCAACGCTGCGCCCTTTCTTGCCGTCTCTAGGAAGTTTCTTCCGGCCTTTCCCTCTTCTCTCCACAGACATGCGGGTACACCGCCATCGCAAACTGACAATTCCCTCGCCAATCGAACGATTTTCACGAAAAATGCGAATGTATTCCCGTCCATATACGGGGCATACGCTTTGCGTAGCTACCACCATCTGTTCCAATACCATTCTGACTGTAAGGGAATGTACCGTGGCACCGGTCCTCACATCGCATCCCATTAAGTTTGCCTTTCTCACCATCACCCTGTTCGCGGGCCTCACACCCTCGACGGTCATCACTGCTGAGCAAGGCCGGGAAGGCCCGCATAGCCTGATTCACCGGCCACAGGCAAAGCGCCCTCCTCTGCTCGTTCCAAACCAAGAGTCCAGGGTCAGACCTCTCAACGGTCAACCGCCTCGCCTCACGCCCCAGGCCGAACTGCCAAAAACCTCAGCGTCACCAGCAAGCGCGCTAGTGAAACATCATCGAAAACTCGCCACACGCCCAGCCAATCTATCGGCCACTCTTGCGGCCCGCGAAACATCGATTGCCGCAGCCGGGCAAGTGACGCGAACGCCGGCCGATTCCAGCAAGCCTACTGCGCCTCCGGCAACGGCGCCAGGAACACAATCGACCGCAAGCCCGTTCGCAGGAGCCACCTCGACTGCGCCCGCGACGGCAGCCCCGAGATCTTCCACGCCATCTTCCTTGGCCAACGTGACAGCCGCCAGCCCTGTGGCCTCGACTGGAGGCGGCTCAGCTCCTTCACCCAATGGTTCGAGATCGGCAGTGAACCTGCTCAGGACCTCCGCAATTGCGAACTTGCTCCAAGCCCCCACGCCTGTGGTCGTCGCACCGCCGTCATCCCCGCCCCCTCCGACACCTCCATCGACACCTCCTCCCGGCCCATCGACTGGAAGCGTGACACTCTCATGGACGGCAAATATGGAACCAGACTTGGCAGGCTATAAAGTCTACGTCGGCACGGCGTCCGGCACGTACGATTTCCCTGGATCGCCTTTCATGGCAGGACTCGTCACGAGCTACACAGTCTCCCATCTTCCAAAGCCCCAAACCTACTTCTTCGCCTTGTCCGCTTACGACAATGCCGGGAACGAGAGTTCGCTCTCGGCGGAAATCAGCAATAGCCTCTATTAGCGACCGCTGAAAAAAGGAGCAGGGGGAGCGGCCAGGTGCCCTTCTTGCTCGCAGAACGCGCACGATGAAACTGTGCTCGTTCGATGCGCGCAGGAAAGGGCAGCCTTAGCCACTCCCCTTAAGAGAGGGTATAAGGAATCGGACGGCCCTCCTTGCGGCCTTGATGGACAGCGATTTTGAGCGATCGCAATACTCCAGCTCACAGAATCTTCGGCAAGCTACTTTGGTCTCGTCAGATGACCGTTTTGAGCAGCCTATTTTCAGTGGAGGTGCGAAGGAGCGTACTCTCTGCAGGATGCTCAAATAGACGATCCAACTAGGCCGCAAGGAGTCCGGCGACTGAGGCGTACCCTTGGGGTACGTCGCAAGGAGACGGACGACTGAGAACGACGTTGGGCGTCTATTTCAGCATCCTGCTAGGAGTGGGCGCAGCGGAAGCCCGTATAACTATTGCGCGTGTCAGGCAAGAGCTTAAAACGCCCATACGTGAGAAGGTATTTCGGCGCGTCGGACCAGGATCCACCGCGGAGCACTTTGAATTGACCTGATTCAGGTCCTTGGGGGTTTTGTTCCGGCGCGTTCTCGTAGTAGTTCACACCGTACCAATCCTCTACCCATTCCCCGACGTTCCCAGCCAGTTGGTAGAGCCCATAGGGACTCTTGCCCTGCTCGTAGGACTGCACGGACATCAAGACCTGGCTATAGCTGAACCGCGCACCCAATGCGTAATTCGCCAATTCCTTGTTCGGAACCTGATTGCCCCAGGGATACAATCGTCCATCCGTTCCTCGGGCCGACTTTTCCCATTCCGCTTCGGTCGGAAGCCGCTTCCCCTTCCACCGGCAATAGGTATCCGCATCGGACCAGTCCACGCCGATCACCGGCCGATTGCCATGCTGCGACAGATCGACCGTATTCCATTGTGCCGGCACAGGTCGATTCGTCTCAGCGAGAAACGCTGCATACTGCGCTGTCGTGACTTCGTGAGCGTCGATAAAGAACGTGGATAACCACACGTGATGTTTGGGACGCTCATCCTCAAGCGCCTGCATCCCGTCGAAACCCATCGTAAACGGCCCTTCGGGAATCTCGACCATCGAAGTTTCGGCAGGAAGCTGCAGCTCCAGAGCCTTCGATCTTCTCAGCCGATCAAGTTGAGCCTGTGCATTAATATCAAGCGTGAAAAAGAGAAGGATGGTCAAAACGGTCATCCAGCAAGGCCGCAGCCGACGGCCACACCGCAAGCGTACCCTCAGGGGTACGTGGAGGATGTGGCCGAGGCGAGAACGAAGTTGGGGACCGTTTTCACCATCCTGAGGACTAATGGATCATCCCTCCGACGACCCAATGCCGATCATCCGGCACATCGATGATCAATCGCGTCAAATTCATTTGCGCCAATTGTGCGCTAATTTCATCTTCGGTGAAAGCCGCCAGCAACGAGTTATAGAAATCTCTTCTGAGAATATCCGGAGCTCCGACGGCATACCGATCGACGATCGCCTGCGCCTCTTCCGGCGATTCGGGTCGCAAGAGGTCCATCACGAGCACAGGCGAACCTGGCTTCACCGCCACACGTAACTTGTGCCAGAACTGCAGCGGGTTCGGCACATGGTGTAACAGGCTATTGGACATGGCGGCATCGGCAATATTGGCCCCGGCAAGGTCCTGAAATCGTTCACAGCGGAAGGTGATACGATCGGACAAGCCCGCTTGCCGTAGCGCTTCCTCGGCCAATCGTATCATCGGGGCGGACGCGTCGACCGCAGTAATCCGACAGCCGGGTACCACGCGAGCCAAGCGAATGGGAATATCGCCAGGGCCACAACCCAGGTCGAGCACATGGCCCTCGGAAAACTCCGGAAAGTATTCACGGAAACGATCGACGAAACCCTGGTTCTCCTGCGAAAAATCCGCAGCCGCATAGGCCTGGACCTGCGCGTCGTCCTCCATCAGCTCCGGTTCAAGTGTTCGATTCATCGACCCCCCTTGCATTCAGCAATCAACGTTCGGCCAGCAGCACGCCATCCGGAATCGGAAGCTGAAGGCTGACAGTTGATAGCTAGTCAATCTTTTCAAGAACCACTTCGTCCCTCGGACGTACCACACCCTCACGAAGCACTTTCGCATAGACCCGGCTCCAGCCCGGGTTCCTTTGCTCAGAGATGCGCAGATAGTCCCCATTCCGGAACCATGCCGCGATGCGACGACAAGGAACCGTATGGCTCTTCACTTCCAGCAGGACGTCCGGCCCGACGGATAACACCACATGAAGCCGGATGAGGTCCCACTCCAACCCGGCGAGCGTGAGATTCTCTCCCGACGACCCTGCCTCAATCGGATGCCCTTCGGCTTGAAGCCGTTCGAGTAGTTCGAGCGAGAAGAGGCACACGGCGCGATCAACCCCGCCGTGCAATTTGAGATTCCGCTGTCGATCGCCCTCCACGCCCGTCACACCCACTCGGGCTTCACGTACCGGTCGCTTGGGCACACCTCCGTCCGAGATATTGATCTGGTGGACATGAGGATAGAGCGGCCGCCCGATTGCGGTCATCGACTGGCTCCTTCGCAGGATTCCCCCATCAACAATTCCACTGCGACCCAGCCCTCTTGCTCTCGCCGTTGGGAGAACAACGCGCCAACCTTGGAGAAGGCGTCGAGAATCTCCTGCTCTTGATCGAGCAGAATGCCGGACAGCA
>JBDSKU010000392.1:0-6028 GCA_039916745.1 Nitrospiraceae bacterium | reverse complement strand
CGTTGGCGCCTACCGATAGTCCTGAGACGAGCGTGGTGGACATGAAGGCCAGTAACTGGCCAAGTCCGACGGCAGCAATGGATGTGGCACCGAGACCGCCGACGAGGAAGACGGCGGCGATGCCCTCGGTCCGTTGGAGCAGGCTGCTGACCGTGACTGGCAAGGCAAGGGTCAGGACGGATTTTCTGATCAGTGCGATGCGGGATGCCATGGCGGGCCATCCTACCAGGCTGCTGCCAAAGGCCGCCAGCGGCGTTCTCGCTTCACGATGAGGCTCAACGTACCCCAAGGGTACGCCTCGCCTCTTCGCTCGCTACGGCCTTGCTGGACGGTCTTTCTCAGCAGCCTGGTAGTGTACAGGTTATCCTCTCTTAGTCCCGTCTTTCTTTTGCCTATCACGCTATTCTTGCTCGCTGCTGGACAAATGTGTGTCCGTCCGATTAGGGTCATGCACGATGAATGAACTGAACGATCCCGTACCCGCTTCTCCTCCGAAGGCTCCTCGCCTCTCGAAGTCAAAATTTCTGTCCGGCCTTCAATGTCACAAGCGGTTGTATCTCGAAATTCACCAGCCCTTTCTGGCGACGAAGCCTGATGCGGCAACTCAGGCGATGTTCGAGATGGGAACAGAAGTCGGGGAGTTGGCCAGGAGCCGCTTTCCGGGCGGTGTATTGGTCACAGCGGGCTATCGCCAGAGCGAGGCCGCGCTGGCGCAGACGGCCGCACTGATCGAGGATCCTGCCGTGCCGGCGATTTTCGAAGCGGCATTTGTGCATGCCGGGGTATTAATTCGTGCAGATGTGCTGGAGCGTATTTCAGCCGAAGAGGGACAGCCTTGTGGCTGGCGTTTGATTGAGGTCAAGTCTTCCACCAGGGTCAAAGACATTCATCTCGAAGATCTGGCTGTGCAAAGTGAAGTGATCGTTGGCGCAGGGCTGACGCTCGTTTCCGTCGGTCTCATGCATATCAATACGGGCTATCTCTATCGGGGCGGGACCATCGATCTGACAGAGTTGTTTGCGATTCAGGATTTGTCCGAGGCGGTGGCGCAACGCAGGGCTGAGGTGCCGGGTCGGTTGGCTGAGATGACTCGTATGTTGCTCCAGCCTCACGCCCCTGCGATTGAGCCGGACCGGCATTGTCATACACCCTACGATTGCCCGTTCTGGGACCATTGCACCAAAGACAAACCGGCGCGCTGGATTCATTACTTGCCGGGATCGAAGCAGGTGGTCGGTCAGCTAACGCAACAGGGCGTGATGACGATCGACGAGATTCCAGCCGGTACGAAATTGTCGCCGGTTCAGCGCCGCGTGAAAGAGAATGTCGAGTGGGTGTCTGCGAAGCTCGGCCCTGTGTTGAAGGCGGTGCAGTATCCGGTGCATCACCTCGATTTCGAGACGGTCATGATGGCGGTGCCTCGATTTTCTGAGACGAAACCCTATCAATCACTTCCGGTTCAGTGGTCGAATCATATTGAGCAGGAAACCGGTGAGCTGCGCCATGAGGAGTTTTTGCACAAGGATGTCAGCGATCCTCGGAAGGTGCTGGCAGAATCCTTGCTGGAATCGTTGGGGGAGAAGGGGAGTATCTGCGTGTATTCACCCTACGAACGGTCCATCTTGGAACAGCTCTCTGTGGCCATTCCGTCTCTCAAGCCGGCCTTATCTCGTCTCATTGCCAGGCTCTGGGACCTTTTCCCGATCATACGAGATCACTACTACCACCCAGCGTTTGGCGGGTCTTACTCCATCAAGTCGGTGCTGCCGGCGATGGTGCCCTCGCTTGCCTATGACGATTTGGCAATCAAAGAGGGAGGCCATGCCGCCAGTCAGTACTACCGTATGGTCTTTGTCGAAACCGATTGGATCGAGCGGGCGACGATTGAGGAAAGCCTGCTGCGATATTGCGAGCGAGATACCTTAGCGATGGTCGAGCTGAGACGAGCGTTGCAGGAAAAGGCGCAGGGAAAATCTGACTGAAGTACTGATCCGCCGACCTTACCTTAGATGATAAGGCCAGCGGCCCGCACTAGTGTATTTTGGCGGAGAGGGTGGGGATCGAACCCACGGTCCCGTTGCCAGGACAGCAGTTTTCGAGACTGCCCGATTCGGCCACTCTCGCACCTCTCCGCTTCGCCAAAGGCTCCGCATAATCACACACTTACCCGCTGTTCTGCAAGTTCGACTACGTGTCCCAAAACAGGACTGTTGTGAATAGTGTTGTGAAATCTTTCCGCAATCGTCTCAATGGCTTTCGCCTTGTGACTCGCGCTCAAGTGGCTATAGCGTTGCACTAAGGACAGGTCAGACCAGCCTCCATATTGCTGCACGGTCACCAGATCCACGCCCGCCATGACGAGACTTGACGCGAACGTATGCCGCAGCGTGTGCAGGGACACGCCGGTTCCTGCGAGACCCGCGTCCTCACAGGCCTTCAGAAACGGTTTCTCCATTGACTTGTAGGGCAGGCCGTTGGGTTTACTGAACACGTAGTCACTCCGACTGATACCTTTTAAGGAGCGAAACGCCTCTTTCGCGCGGCTATTGAGGGGAATGTTCCGAGTCTGTCCGTTCTTGCTATACGCCGCTTGCACCGTGACAAAGCCGCGTGTGAGATCCACGTCCGACCATTGCAAGGTGAGGGCTTCTGCTCCAATCCGAATGCCGGTGTTCGTGCCGACGATGATCAAGCTCCGTAGCGGTTCCCTCGCCACGTCCAACAGTTTCGCCTCCTCACTCGGTTCCAAATATCGTAGGCGTCGCTTCGGTTCCTCTAAGAGCCGCACTCCAAGCGCGGGGTTGTCGCCTTCATACATGCCCCAGGTCTTCGCTTTGTTGAAAAGGTTCTTCAAGACGGCAATCTCTCGATTAGCCTGCACTCGCGCGCCTGCCTCTACACGGATTCGCTTGTGACGCTCAAGATCAAAGGAAGAAATCTGTGAGAGAGTTTTCGTGCTGAACGATCTTGCGAGCCGTTCTATCTGTTGGCGATAGACGCGCAACGTTCGCGGCCGTTTGTTGGTGGCGGTCCAGTCAAGAAAGGCCTCCTTCGCCTTCTCAAAAGACACATCTTTCCGTTTCTTGCCGATCCCGGCGTCGCCTTTCAGAATGGCGGCGCGTTTGATATTCGCCAGTTCGCCGGCCACGGTGCGTTTGATCTGTTTGCCGAGCTTCACCACATGCCGCACCCCCTCGATGCGACAATCCAGATACCATGTGCTACCTCGGAGATAGAGTCCGTCACCGCGTCGTGCCATCGTTATTCCTCCTTCGCGTTGAGAAAAGATGACTCAGGACTACCAAACGGATAGTTGGGCATGCTTACCACACCCGCCTCATCAGAGAGATCACGCGCCCGCCAGGGATCACCGTGCGGCTGTGACCATTCGCGGGCTTGCGGAATTGTTTAAAGTTCATGCGTCTCCATTCACCCCGGCCATTCCTCCCGCTCCTCTGCCGTTGATACCGGGTGCAACTGAAGGGTGACGGGCTCGCGTGTCGTCACGGGAGCGACAGGCGGGGCTGTCCCCGCACCCGGAGCGGAGCTCACACCGAGCATTCGATTGGCATTGGCGCCGAGTGCCGTTTTCATGGACGAGACATCGAGCCGCGCATAGACGCCCGTGATGGCCAACGAGGAGTGATTGAGGACGCGGGAGATCACGGCAAGGTTCTCTCCGTTACAGGCCATCCACGACGCGCACGTACGTCTCAGGTCGTGAATGGTCACATCGGGCAAACCGGCTCGCTCGCGGATCCGCCGCCAGTTCTGAAAGCAGGTGACTTTCTTGATCGGCCCGCCGCGAGGAGCGCCAAAGACCCACGATGCTGTCTGCGGAAACCGGCACAGCAAGCCCACCAGCTGCGGAGGCAGGGGCACTTTGTGTGACGTCCCATTCTTGCTGGTCGGCATCGTCCACACGGCTTGCAGTAAATTCAGGTCCTCCCACTTCATCGCTCGCGCCTCACCGCCGCGACACCCGGTCAGCAGGCACGTCAAGAACAGGGCTTGCGTGGCGAGCGATTCCCTCGCCAACGATTCCAAGAGTCTCGGCATTTCTTCGGGCTGGACAAATCGAGTACGAGAATCTTTCTTGTAGCAGCGAATTCTCGTGGCCGGATTCACGCCCTCCCAGAGCTGCCACTCTTCCGCGCGATTGTATAACCCTCGCAACAGGGCCAGGCTCTTATTGGCCTGCGCATGGGAGTGGCGGCCGATTTCGTGATACCACTGCACCACCACCGGACGCGTGAGATCCTGAGGGCGCACCGTCAACAACGGCGAAAAGTACCGGTTGAACGCGCAGGTATCATTGGATGGCGTGGCATACCCAATCATATGGAACCGCCGGAACAATTCCAGCCATTGTTCGATCCGATACGCGTCACGACAACGGCGGAGCATGTCCACATCGCCCGGTCGTGGGAAGCAGTGACCGGCGAGACATTCGGCCTCATACGTGGCGTCAGTGAGATTGGGCGAGGCAAAGCTCGTGAACCCTTGCCACGCATCCGCTTTGAGGCGGACTGGGCGGATTGGGCTGACCGTGGCCGTGCGTGTCATTGCTTACGCCTCCTTGTTCGCATAGGGCACCTCCGTGAAGTTCAACAGACGAAACGGTAGACCCGGCTTACAACACCTTTCTGAGCAGAGGACGGGACGAACGGGTCGGGGGACGTTTCGGCTCAGGATCGTCCGGCCAGCCCTCGCCTGGGATCCATCCGGAGTCCAACCGTGCCTGCATATCCACCTCGACAAGGTGACGCAGATACATGGACGCGGTATAGCCTTCAGACCCCAGGCTATCGAGGAGTGTCTTGGTTTCTGGCAGGACCCTCACGATCACGCGTTCCATTTTCATCCCCGTCCTCCGTGGTTGTCTTCCATTGTTCTGCGATGGGGTCCTCATCTTGACTCGGTCTCTTTGAACGACTGTCTCACATTGATGTTACTGATCCCGCCCTTGAACACATGGATTTCGATCTGTCCCACGAAGTCCTTGGGAAAAGGAACATGGGCATGCAGGGCCTCGAAGGGAGATTGAATCCAGTCCGGCATGGCTCCCTCGTTACTCATTGGGGCATCCTCCGTGACTAGCGCCCTTTGTGGGCCTTGGGTGTGGACTGCTTGAATTCACGTTCAAGCATGCAGCGGATATACCCGCTCGCCGTCGTGCCCTGTTTACGGAGCGCGTCGAGTTTGGCCTTGAGCGGTTTTGGGAGTTGAATGTTGAGTCGTTGCATCTGCATAGGGGTGCCTCCTTTTATGCTACGCACCATTTGATACTACTGTACCTTGTGTACCAAATGGTGTCAAGTGGTGGTTGCCTGTGTTCGATGAAATGGGTACACTGACCCTCCATGAAACCAGACATGAAAGAAGAAACAACGGTCCTCAACTTGCGGGGCATGCCCAAGGACCTCATTGCGAAGCTGAAGGCGGTAGCGGCGCTAGACCACGCATCACTCAGGGATTACGTTTCCGCACTCCTTCAGCACCATGTCGCCGACCTAGAAAAGAAGGGCCTCCTGCCGAAGGGGAAATAGGGGAAAAGAATGTTTGCAAATGCGTATGAGATTGCCGTTGGCTTCACCAGCCTGTAATAATTTCTCGAAAAACCGTCGCGGGTGACTGTTCCAGCTCGATTGGTGCGTTCGTCATGCTCAACGAGGAAGGGTGGTTCGTGACGGCAGCCCACATCTTAGAAATCGTCGAGAAACTTATGCGGGAATGCGATGCCGTGAAGAAGGTGGCCATTGACAGAGCCGCCATTGAATCGAATTCAGCCTTAGAAATAAAGGAAAAGCGCAAGGCGATTGGGAAACTTTTGTATCCGCCAAAAACGTCAACTGAAGAATGCTCGGTCTGGTGGGGGAAACAGCAGTCGGCCCGCTTGGTTACTGCTGAAGCATACGTGGCAGCGGATTTGGCCATTGGCCGCCTTGAGCCATTTAACCCTGCCACCATTAAAAGTTTCCCTGTATTTAAAGATCCTTCTAAACCCTGTCCTAATGGCACAAGTCTC
>JBDSKU010000391.1:0-4581 GCA_039916745.1 Nitrospiraceae bacterium | reverse complement strand
GAATAACAAATGAATACCCGCCTTACAAGAGGAATGGAGCCCCAGGCATCGAAGAACAACACATCACATCGCGACTCGTCCCCGCACTACCCGGCAGGGTGAGACGAAGCCGGCACACAAATCCTGCCTGGCATGCGCCCCCTCAGTATGGTACGTTCACGTGTCCCGCCAGCTACCTACAGCCCAAGAGTTGATTCATGATGCGTGCAGTGATCCTAGCCGCAGGTGCCGTTGCACTCGGGCTCCTTGCTCTGCTCTGCCTGCCACGCCACCTTCCGCCGCCAGCCGCAACGGCCCCCCTGTCCCCCGCGACGTTGCATGCGCGGTTGGAGCAGGGCATCCTGACCCTCCGCGGTTCGCTCCCCAGTCAGACCAGCAAAACTGCAATCCTTCAACGAGCCCAAGAGCTCTATGGCGCGCAATCTGGTCGCGTGGTCGATCAATTGGCGGTGGATCCAAAAGTGGGGCCTGCCGCTTGGACCGGCCCTATTTCCCAGATCCTTCCCGTCTTAGGACATATGAGAGAACATGGCTCGATCATCATCGACGGCCGCTCGATCGTTCTCAGCGGCCGGGTCGACAATGAACAAACCAAAGATTTGATGTTGCGTGACATGGCTCCCCTTGCGCAAACAGGACTTGAGCTGGAGGAACATATCCTCGCGGCGTCACTTCCCCCTGTCCCGCCCCTACTGCAACAGAAATTAAACGAGATTCTTTCGCGCGCCTCCATTGAATTCGATTCCAATACGACCGTGATGCCTCCACGGAGTCGTGCCACATTGGACCGACTGATCATCATTTTGCATACGGCTCCTCGGGCCATCATCGAGATTGGAGGTCATACGGACAAGTATGGCGCGCCAGACTATAACGTTCAGCTCAGCCGCCGCCGTGCCGATGCCGTGCGGCACTATTTTATCAGCCACGGTCTCACCAACCAGTTCACCGCCGTCGGTTATGGCGCCTCACGGCCGCTGTCAGCGGCACAGACCAGGGCCGGCTTCCAACGCAACCGTCGTATCGAATTACGCGTGAAAGGACAGGCCGACCTATGACCATGCTCCTCGGCCAAATGCTGGGATGCCTCCTCGTCGCCGCGGGCATCGGCGGGGTCACTATCTGGCTCTTACAGCGTCTGTCGGTGAACGAGCTGAAGCAACAGCTCTCCGACCTTCTCAACATCGTGCAGGTCAAAGAACAGGCGCTGGAATTGGCTCAGCTTGAGTTCGAGGCCACAGCCTCGACAGTCCAACTCTATGAAAACAAGTTCACCTCGTCGGACACACGCGCGCGATTGGCACAACAGGAACTTGCCTCATGCACCGCGCAGCTCCATGCCGCACAAGAAGAACTCCGCGTAGCCGCTCAGCGCCGGTCAGACATGGAATCCGAATTGGCCGCATTTCGTACGCAGGTCAAGGACAGCGAAGCCGCCACCGTGGTCCAAGCAGAAGCATTTCTGCAATCCCATACCGCCCTCGAACTGACGCAAGAGGCCCTGGCGCGTAAAGCAGAAGAACTAGCGCCCTTGCACGAACGCATCGCGGCCTTGGAACAGCGCCCGTCAGAGATCGATCGACTCCAGGCACGAATCCAGGAATTGGAGCCGGCACAAGGACGCGTCCATTGGCTCGAAGTGCAACTGAGTGAACGGGAGACGCAGCACCGAACCGCGCTTCATGAAGTTGAGCGACAACTGGCAGAGCGGGACCGCCGCATCAGCGAACTGGAACAGCTTCATCAATCCGACAAGGCGCCATCGCAGGATACCGGAAGAGACGTCGACGAACGGCAGGCAGAGCGGCTCGCTCACGAGCAACGACTAAAAGAAAAGGACGAGCACATCGCGGCCTTGCAGCAACGCATCGACTCCGTCGAGTCCGTTCAGCAAGCGCTCGCGGGCCAGGTGAAAATAGTCGACGAAAAGGAAGAAGAAATCAGCCGCCTCCGAAAGCGGCTCGTCGAAGTCCGGGCCGCGCTCAGGATTCGCACGGACGGCGGTGTCGCGCCACGTCCGATCCAGCCAGCCGGCGATCAACTGACCCTACAGATCGTTCAGCCAGCCAACTCAGGCTTGCCGGAGAAAGACGACCTCACGGAAATTCATGGCATCGGACCGGCGTTCGAGCGAGCACTCAGCAACATGGGCATCGTGACCTTTCGACAGATTGCGCAGTGGGACGCAAAGAACTTGAAACAGATTGCAGACCAACTCGAAACCCTTCCCGAACGCATCACCCGCGATCAATGGATTGCCCGCGCCAAAAAACTCCACGAACAAAAATACGGCAAGGGTCTCTAACGCGTAGACGAGTGGCGCTCAAACATCCATAATGCAGGGCATACGTAGCATCGATTGACTTCCCTTCTTTCTGCTGACTAAAATTCAACAAAGGAATTTCGTTCGTGGCATCGCAATTCGTCCATCTCCATCTCCATACCCAGTTCAGTCTCCTGGACGGCGCGAATCAAATCGAGCCGCTCGTCCAGCAGATCAAATCGTTCAATCAGCCGGCCGTGGCCATGACCGACCATGGCAACATGTTCGGCGCCATCGAGTTCTACCGTAAAGCCAAAGACGCCGGCATCAAGCCCATCATCGGCTGCGAAGCCTATATGGCGCCTGGCAGTCGCTTGGCTGCCAAAGACAGCGGTCTTGCCCACAACGACTACTATCACCTGATCCTTCTGGCTCGAAATCTGACCGGCTATCAGAATCTGATCAAGCTCGTCAGTAAGGCATACCTTGAAGGCTTCTACTATAAGCCGCGGATGGATAAGGAAATTCTGAAAGAGCACCATGAGGGGCTGATTGCCCTCTCCGGCTGCTTAAGCGGCGAGATTCCCTATCTCATTGGGCAGAAAGACATGGCTGGCGCGATGGCGGTAGCCGGGGAGTTTCAAGAAATCTTCGGGAAGGAACATTTCTACCTAGAAGTACAGGCGAACGGATTGGACCACCAACGAGTCGCCAATAGCGGCCTGCTTGAGATGTCCAAGAAGATGGACATCCCCCTGGTCGGCACCAACGATTGTCATTACCTCAAGAAAGAAGATTTCCGCCCGCATGAGCTCATGCTCTGCCTGCAAACGGGCAAGACGATCAGCGACCCGAATCGCATGAAGTTCGATACGGATCAGCTCTATGTGAAATCGACAGATGAGGTCACGGCCGCCTTTATTGAATTCCCTGAAGCCGTCAATAATACCTGTCGGATTGCGGACAACTGCGACCTCCAACTGACGCTGAATAAGACCTATCTTCCGCAATACAAAGTTCCGGAAGGCTTCACGCGAGAGACCTATCTGGAAAGCCTGGCGCAGGCCGGACTCGCAGCCAGACTGAAAGAACGGCCGAGCCAGATCCTGCCGGCCGCCTATGAGCTGCGTCTGCGTGAAGAAATCACCATCATCTGTTCCATGGGGTTCGCCGGTTACTTTCTGATCGTGTGGGACATCATCAAGTTTGCCCGCTCACGCCACATTCCGGTTGGACCGGGCCGAGGCTCCGCCGCCGGAAGTCTCGTCGCCTATGCGCTTCGTATCACGGATCTCGATCCCCTCGTCTACACACTCCTGTTCGAACGGTTCCTGAATCCGGAACGTGTGTCCCTCCCCGATATCGACATGGACTTCTGCATGGATCGCCGCGGCGAGGTGATCAACTACGTGGTCGATAAGTACGGCAAAGACCATGTGGCCCAGATCATTACGTTCGGCACGCTCGGAGCGAAAGCCGCGATCCGGGATGTAGGCCGTGTGCTGGAAATTCCTTATGCCGAAGTCGACCGCGTGGCCAAACTCGTGCCGAACCAGCTCAACATCACGCTTCAGCAGGCGCTCGACCAGGAACCGAAACTGCAAGACCTCGTCGACACCGATCCGCGCGTCAAAGAACTGATGGGCATTGCCCGTTCCCTCGAAGGACTGGCCCGCCATGCCTCGACCCACGCAGCCGGCGTGGTGATTTCCGAGGGGCCGCTCACGGACCATGTACCGCTTTACAAAGGGGCCAACGACGAAGTCGTCATCCAATATTCGATGGGCGACGTGGAAAAGATCGGGCTCGTGAAGTTCGACTTCCTGGGTCTCAAAACGCTCACCATGATCAAGCGTGCCGAGGATCTGATCAATGCAGGACGTCCCGGCGTTCCTCCGTTGGTTATGGAGCAGATGCCGTTTGACGACCCCAAAACCTTTGCCCTCCTCTCGTCCGGCAAGACCATCGGCCTCTTCCAGTTAGAAAGCTCCGGCATGCGCGACCTCATGACCGGCCTGAAACCAGACCGTTTCGAGGACATCATCGCTATTATCGCGCTCTACCGCCCTGGCCCGATGGATCTGATCCCCGATTTCATCAAACGAAAACAGGGCAAGATCCCCATCGCCTACGAAACGCCTGAGCTCGAACCGATCCTGAAGGACACCTACGGGGTCATCGTCTATCAGGAGCAGGTGATGGCGATCGCCAACAAGGTGGCAGGCTTCTCGCTTGGCCAAGCCGACATTCTCCGGCGCGCGATGGGCAAAAAGAAGCCGGAGGAGATGGAGAAGCTGCGCGCGCAGTTCCTGGCCGGC